>DATNKQ010000162.1:0-3137 GCA_035603315.1 Thermoanaerobaculia bacterium | reverse complement strand
CTCCCATGAGGCCCCGCTCACCTTCCTCCGCCGGCATGTCCAGGGCGACTGGGGCGAGGTCTGCAAGGAGGACGGGCAAGCCAACGACCGGGCTCTACGGTCAGGCGGACGCCTCCTCTCCGCCTACCGGACCCACCTCGGCACGCGCCTCTGGGTGATCACCGAGGCCGACCGCTCCTCGACCTGCATCCTCCTGCCGGAGGAGTACTGATGCCTCAACCTCCGCGCTCCTTCTGCCGGCGGTCCGACATGGATCGGCCGGATAGCCTGGAGGGGCGATGACGCCGGATCAACAGGGTGTGAGATCGGCTCGGCCAGCCCCGAAGAAACCATGGACCCTCTCAGCTCTACCTGACCTCGCCGAAGTGCGAGGGCAGGAGACAGCGAAGCGGGCCCTGGAGATCGCGGCCGCCGGCGGGCACTCGCTCCTGATCCTCGGCCCGAGGGGC
Source organism: Thermoanaerobaculia bacterium (assembly GCA_035603315.1). Lineage (GTDB taxonomy): Bacteria > Acidobacteriota > Thermoanaerobaculia > Multivoradales > UBA5704 > DATNKQ01. The sequence goes on along the minus strand of DATNKQ010000162.1, from coordinate 2,688 downwards.
TCGGGCAAGACGATGCTCGCCCGTTGCCTGCCCGGCCTCCTGCCTCCCTTGCGGGAGGATGAAAGGACCCAGGTCGGAGCCCTGTATGCGCGAGCTGGGTTGGAGCCTCCTGGCGACAATCGCCGCCCCTTCCGCTCCTTGAGCCTAAGCACCCGGCTCCCTGACCTTCTCGGCTCTCGGCGCAGACCGGGGGAGGCGAGACTGGCCCATTGCGGCGTCCTGCTGCTGGATGATCTCTCGGGCTTCCGGCGGGTGATCTGCAGAGCGGTAGGCCAGCTTCTCGACGAGGGGCCTGCCGAGCCCCCAGTCTGGTTTCAGCTGATCGCCACGCTGCGCTCCTGTCCGTGTGGAAACCGGGGGGCATGGTCGCAGTCGTGCACCTGCACGGCCGGCGAGCTGAAGCGCCACTGGCAGCCGCTCCAGAGCACGCTGCTGGACCGCTTCGAGATCTGGGTCGAGGCCCCGACCCCGAGCCTCAGAGAGCTCCGAGGATGGAGAGCCGAGATCACTGCGACAGTGGCGCAACGAGTCGCCCAAGCCCGTGAGATCCAGGCGGAGCGTCTCCGTGGCGCCCTGCCCCCTGGTCTGAATGCGGCGATGAAACCGGCGGACTTTGACCTCCACTGCAAGCTCGATCCCGCCGGCACCGCCCTTCGAGATGCGGCCTTCGAGAAGCTCGGGCTCTCGGTCCGGGACCTGAACACCCTCCTTCGCGTTGCGCGCACCATCGCCGATCTCGCCGGAGGTGGGCCTATCCGAGCGGCCCATCTGGCCGAAGCGATCCAGTACCGGAGCGTCGAGGTGAGCCAATTCGGCAGCCGACTCTCTGGGCGCGGAGAGACCCCGTGACGGTGGAGGAGGCGCAAGCCGCTCTCCGGGTGATGGCGGGCGAACTCCTCGGAATCGAGGATCGGCTCCAGGCCATCGCCGCAGGGCTGCCCGAATCCGCGGATCGGGACGCGATGCTGGAGGGAAAGATCCCGTACGACGTGGCGACGGATCTGCTGGGGACGATCGAGGTCGTCGTCGCGGACGACATCCGGCCCGCGTTCCAGCGGCTGGAGCGGGCGTCCAGGGTCACCGAAGAGGAGCTGAGGCAAGGCTACAGCGAGGCTTAGCGACTGTCCCACAACTCCGGGGCGCTTGACAGCGCGGCGGTCGCCGCGGACGGGGCGGCGGTCTTCCGAAGGTTGTGAACCTGGCATTGACGTAGCGATACCCGCATGAGCGGTGACCCCGGTTGCCCCGGCGAGGACCGCCAGCCGAGATGACATCGATGGGTCTCCCCATGAACACTTCGCAATTTGTCATTGGAGACACAACCTTTATAAACTGAATGAGTGTCGTGTCCTTGATCCATCGGTGCAGCCGGTATGAGAACAGGCTCCGAACGAAGGAGGAAAGAATGAAACGCACACTCGTCGTGGTCCTCCGTGCCGTGGTCCCTTTGCTCGTCGGAATGTCCTGCCTGGGTATCGTCCCTCGCTGTGCGGCACAGACTGGGATCGGCGGCATCGAGGGGCCCGTAGCTCGGCCGCCCGTAGTGCCCACTTTCACACCGACGCTTACGCCGTCGCCTCTATCGACGACAACGTTGTCGCCATCCCTCTCGCCTTCTCTTTCCCCCGCGTCCCCTCAGATCGAGCTACGGACCGAGTCGCCCCGGGCCGAGTCGCCGAGGGAGATTTCTTCGAGCGAGGCGACCTCTAGCGTGCGGCAGAGCGAGTCGCATCAGGACGACGATCGCAGTGGCTCGGCCGGCGGAGAGGCCGTGGTCGTGGCCAGAGACGAGAGCCCCTCAGGCAATGAGCGGCCAGCGGCAGGCGGATCGCCGGGCGGCGAAGGCAAATCGGGCGACGGTGGAGGCGGAGACGGCGGAGCAGAAGGCAGCGGAGTAGGAGGAAGCGAGAGAACCCCTCATACTTCAGTGCCCGTTGTCGCCTTCTGGATCGCGGTCGTCTGCTTTGTCATCTATGGCACTACGAAGAAAAAGAGCACGCGGGCCTGAAGCACACCTCGGTTACTGCGGGGGGCGCCCGCCGCGCCGAGGATCGGCAGCTCCATGCCGTGCCCTCTCCTGGGCTCCCCTCCGCTGCCACTTGAGAGAAGAAGTCAACCCCGCGCCCGCTCAAGACCGCAGGCCAGAGCAGGCGGAAGAAGAAGAGGTGCTGCCGATGCAAGTTTCCGATCCGGGGCCCCAGGGTGGTTCGGCTTCGCCAGGCGCTCTACGGCTACGAGGCGTTGAACCTGGTCGATGGCGAGCGCTCGGTCGCCGGGTGCGCGACGACCTGGCGGCGATCTACCGGCCGGTGCCGCTCGCCGAGGTCGGCGCGTACCTGACGATGCTCGAGCGCATCGACATCCTGGGGAGCTGATGAGAGTGGCGCGCTCCACGGCATCGGCGAGACGTTCCGTGGCGGCCCCCAGATCCACGCCGAGTGGTGGCCCGCCCTGGCCAGCGGCCTCGCCGAGTGCGGCGGCCCGCGGCTAGAGCCGGGGGATCTCCAGGTTCGTGGGCTACGAGGCGGAGTTCCGCCCGCCGGGCGAGCTCGGCGAGGTGGCGCCGGCACAGGGGAGGCGAATCTGTCCGCTGACTCTTACCCGGGCGTAGGTCTGTTCCACTCGCTTGACGGAGGCAAGACCTGGGCTCTGCTGGCGGATGCGCGCGACGGAGTGGTGCCAACCCGC
>DATNKQ010000143.1:0-6146 GCA_035603315.1 Thermoanaerobaculia bacterium | reverse complement strand
CCCGCCGCCTGCCGGGACCTCGCCTCCGCGACCGCCGCCAGCAGGCCGCGGACGGTGGGCGCCTGGAAGAGGCTGCGCAGCGGCAGGTCGACCTGGAAGTCGCGGCGCAGGCGGGCGATCACCCGGGTGGCCAAGAGCGAGTGGCCGCCCAGGCGGAAGAAGTCGTCCTGGACCCCCACCCGCTCGACGCCCAGCACCTCGGCCCAGATGCCGGCGAGCGACCGCTCGTCGGCGGTCTCCGCGGCGACGAAGGCCTGCTCCAGCTCCGGCCGCCCGGCGTCCGGCGCCGGCAGCGCCCGGCGGTCGACCTTGCCGTTGGGGGTCCGCGGCAGGGCCGGCAGCAGCACGAAGAAGGAGGGGATCATGTAGTCGGGGAGCTGGGCGGCGAGATGGGCGCGAAGCTCCGCGGCGCCGACCTCCTCCGCTCCCGGGACCGCCGCCGCGTAGGCCACCAGCCGCCTCTCCCCCGGCCGGTCCTCGCGCGCCACCACCACGGCCTCGCGGATCGCCGGATGGCGCTCCAGGAGAGACTCGATCTCCTGGAGCTCGATGCGGAACCCCCGGACCTTCACCTGATGGTCGATGCGGCCGAGGAACTCCAGGCTGCCGTCGGCCCGCGCGCGCGCCAGGTCGCCCGTTCGGTAGAGGCGCCCGCCGGCGGCGAAGGGATCGGGTAGGAACTTCTCGGCCGTCAGCTCCGGCCGCCGCAGATAGCCGCGCGCCAGGCCGTCCCCCGCCAGGCAGAGCTCTCCCGCCACGCCCGGCGGCACCGGCGGCCCGGCGCGGTCGAGCAGGTAGGTCCGGGAGCCGGCGATCGGCCTGCCGATGGTCGCCGGGCCGGCGGCCTCGCGCCGTGCGAAGGTCGAGTAGGTGGTGTCCTCCGAGGGGCCGTAGAGGTCGAAGACCCGCGCGGCCGGCGTCTGCCGGAGGATCTCGTCGACGAGGCGCGCCGTGAGCGGCTCACCGGCCAGGTTGACGGTGCGCACGGCGGCCGGCAGGGCGCCCATCCGCAGCAGCTCCGCCATCGCCGACGGCACGGTGTTGACGAGGGTGACGCGGGAGGCGGCGGGCAGGCCGGCGAGATCCAGGGCGTTCTCCCCCAGCACCACCGTGCCGCCGCGGGTGAGCGGCACGAAGAGCTCGAAGACCGAGAGGTCGAAGCAGATGGAGGTGGCGGCGAAGACCGCCGCCACGTCGGCGTCCGCGAAGACCCCGCGCGCCCAGGCGAGGAGGGCGGCGGCGCTGCGGTGCTCGATCGCCACCCCCTTGGGGCGGCCGGTCGAGCCGGAGGTGTAGATGGCGTAGGCGAGGTTGCCGGCGGTGGCGCCCCCTGCAGCCGAGCCCAGCTCCTCGCCGCTCTCCGCCGCGATCGCTGCGCCGTCGCGGTCCAGGCAGAGGGTGGCCACCGGCGCGGAGATCTTCGCTAACAGCCGCTCTTCAGCTATCACCACCCGCACCCGCGAGTCCTCCAGCATGAAGGCCAGGCGGTCCTCGGGGTAGGCGGGATCGAGCGGCACGTAGAGGCCCCCCGCCTTGAGGATGCCGAGGAGGGCGACGACCATCTCCGGCGAGCGGGCGAGGAGGACGCCGACGGGCACCTCCGGCCCCACGCCCAGCGCGCGCAGCCGGCGCGCCAGTTGGTTCGACCGGCGATCGAGCTCGCCGTAGGTGAGCTCGCGCTCTCCGTGCGCCACCGCCACCCCCTCCGGGGTGCGCGCCGCTTGGGCGGCGAAGAGGGCGTGCAGGCAGGCCGGCTCGGCCGCCGCCGGGGCGGTGTCGTTCCACTCGACGAGGAGCTGGTGCGCCTCACTGTCCGAGAGCAGGGAGATCTCGGCGAGTTGCCGGTCGGGGGCGGCGAGGACCGCCGCCAGCAACGTTTCGAAGTGCCCTGCCAGGCGCGCCACCGTCGGCGGGTCGAAGAGGTCGCTGTCGTATCGCCACCGCATCGCCATGCGGTCCGCTTCGGCACTGTCGGCGGCGTCGGCCACCTCGATCTCGAGGTCGAAGCGCGACTCCCGCCGAATCACCTCGGCCGGCGCCAGCTCGAGGCCCGGCAGGGATGGAGGCTGGCCGGCGCTCTGCAGGGTGAACAGCACCTGGAAGAGCGGCGTGTGGCCGAGGTTGCGCTCCGGCGCCAGCTCCGCCACCAGCTTCTCGAAGGGGAGCTCCTGGTGGGCGTGGGCTGCGAGCGTCGCCTGGCGGGCGCGGGCGACGAGGTCGCGGAAGCTCGCCTCCGGCTCCCAGCGGGTGCGCAGGACGAGGGTGTTGACGAAGAAGCCGATCAGCCGCTCGACCTCGCTGCGGTTGCGGCCGGCGATCGGCGAGCCGAGCGAGATGTCGCGCCGGCTGCCCTGGGGGCCGAGGCGATCCAGGAGCGCCGTGAGCGCGGCCAGGAGAGCGATGAAGGGCGTTGCCCCCGCGCGGTGGGCGAGGTCGCGGACGGCGGCGGCCGTCGCCGGCGGCAGATCCAGCCGCGCCACGTCGCCGCGGAAGGACTGCAGCGGCGGGCGGGGACGGTCGGCGGGGAGCTCGAGGACAGCGGGAGCGCCGGCGAGCTGGCGCCGCCAGTAGGCCAGGAGGCCGGCGAGCGCCGGGCCGCCGTCGCGCAGGCGCCGACGCTGCCAGAGGGCGAAGTCGGCGTACTGGATCGGCAGCGGAGCGAGCGGCGATCCGCTCCCCCGCGCGAAGGCGCCGTAGAGCGCCGCCAGCTCGGCCAAGAAGAGCGACATCGACCAGCCGTCCGAGACGACGTGGTGCATCGTCAGCACCAGCTGGTGGAGATCGCCGCCCGCGCGCAGGAGGACAGCCCGCAAGAGCGGCCCGCGCTCGAGGTCGAAGGGGCGCCTGGCCTCGGCGGAGCGCAGCCGATCCGTCTCGGCTTCCCAGCCGGCGGCGGAGATGCCGTCCAGGTCGACGACGTCGAGATCATCGAGGTCGTCGAGGTCGAAGGGGCCGGCCGCGGCGATCACCTGGACGGGGCGGTCGTCGACCGCCGCGAAGGTGGTGCGGAGCGTCTCGTGCCGGCGGACAATCTCGGCCAGGCTGCGGGCGAGAGCCGGCAGGTCGAGCGGCCCGCGGAGAGTGTAGGCGCGCGCGATGTTGTAGGCCGAGCTCCCCGGCGCCAGTTGGTCGAGGAACCACAGGCGCTCCTGCGAGAAGGAGAGCGGCACCTCGTGGCGCGCATCCGGCAAGCTGTGCGCCCGCGGCTCGATCCGCGCGGTCGCCGTCTCGACGGCCTCGACTCTCTCGCGGGACCCCTGCCGCCGCAGCAGCTCTTCGAGCGGCAGGGCGAGGTCGGCGACCGTCGGCGCCTCGAAGAGGGCGGAGAGCGGCAGCTCGACCTCCACCGCGTCGCGCACTCGCGAGAGCATGCGAGTGGCGATGAGCGAGTGCCCGCCGAGCTTGAAGAAGTTGTCGTGCACGGAGACTGCGGCGACCCCGATCACCTCGCGCCAGATCCCGGCCAGGAGCTCTTCCAACGGAGTCCGCGGAGCCGTGAAGCCGCTCTCCCGCGCGCCGGCCTCGAGGTCGGGCGCCGGCAGCGCCCGGCGGTCGACCTTGCCGTTGGGCGTCAGCGGCAGGGAGGCCAAGACGACGATGCCGGCGGGCACCATGTAGGCGGGAAGCTTGGCGGCGAGGTGGGCGCGGAGGTCCTCCGGCGAGAGGTCCTCCCCGGCCGCCGGCACCGCGTAGGCGGCGAGGGCCGGGCCGCCCGGGGTCTCGCGCGCCACCACCACCGCCTCGGCGACGGCGGGGTGCTCCGCCAGCACCGACTCGATCTCCCCCAGCTCGACGCGGAAGCCGCGGATCTTGACCTGGTGGTCGATGCGGCCGAGGAACTCGAGGTCGCCGGCCGCCAGGTGCCGCGCGAGGTCGCCGGTGCGGTAGAGCCGGCTCCCCGGCGCGCCCCAGGGGTCGGGGACGAAACGTTCGGCGGTCAGGTCGGGCCGCCCCCGGTAGCCGCGCGCGAGGCCGGCGCCGCCCACCACCAGCTCGCCCGGCACGCCCACGGGCGCCCGGCCGAGGGAGCGGTCGAGCAGGCGGACGTGGAGGTTGGCGATGGGGCGCCCGATGGACGGCGGTGGCTGGAGGGTGAGGGCGAGCGCGCCCGGCTCGGCGGGCTCGGCGGCGGCCGGCACCGGGATCGCCGTCGACACCACCGTGCTCTCCGTCGGCCCGTAGTGGTTGTGGAGGCGGAACGGCAGCCCGCGGCGCGGGGCGCGGCGCAGCCGGTCGCCGCCGGTGAGGAGAGCGCGGAGGGCGAGCCCCGGCAGGCCGCCGCGCTCCACCCTCTCGACCAGACCCTCGGCGAGCGGGGTGGGCAGGAAGGAGAGGGTGATCCCCTCCCCGGCCAGCCAGGCGAGCAGACGCTCCGGTGAGGAACGGGTATCGGCGTCGGGGACGTGGAGGCTCGCCCCCGCCGTCAGGTAGGGCCAGAGCTCCCAGACCGAGGCGTCGAAGGCGGGGCCGGCCAGGAGCGTAGCGCGGTCGTCCGCGGTGACGCCGTAGGTTCGCTGGTGCCAGGCGACGAGGTTCGACAGGCCGCCGTGGGTGATCTCCACCCCCTTGGGCCGGCCGGTCGAGCCGGAGGTGTAGATCACGTAGGCGAGCTGTCCGGGATCGGCGGCGGCCGGCGCCCCGTTCAGATCGGCGAGATCGCCGACCTCGACGCCGGCGTCGATCGCCAGCACCGGCAGCGCCGTTGCCGGCAGCGCCGGGAGCAGGTCGCGGCGGACGACCACGGCGGCGGCGCCGGAGTCCTCCAGCATGTAGGCCAGGCGCTCGGGCGGGTAGGCGGGATCGAGGGGAAGGTAGGCGCCACCCGCCTTCAAGATCCCCAGGACCGCCACGGCCATCTCCGGCGAGCGCTCGGTCAGGAGGGCCACCACCACCTCGGGACCGACGCCGAGCGCGCGGAGCTCGGCGGCGAGGAGCCCGGCGCGGCGATCGAGCTCGCCGTAGGTGAGCTGAATGTCGCCAGCCGCGCCGGCGGCGATGGCGAGCGCCCGCGGGGCGCGCGCCGCCTGCGCCTCGAAGAGGGCGAGGACGTGGCGCTCGCCCGGGAAGGGGACGTCGGTCGAGTCCCACGCCGCCAACTCCGCGAGCTCGGCCGCGGTCAGCAGCGGCAGGTCCGCCAAGGGCCGGCCGGCGTCCTCGACGATGCCGGCCAGCAGCACCTGGAAGCGCTCCCACATGCGCTCGACGGCGGCTCGCTCGAAGAGGTCGCTGCTGTACTCCCAGACCATCGTCAGCTCTTCCCCGCCGGCCGGCGCGAGGCCCACCCGCTGCTCCGCCCGCGGCTTGACGACGACGTTCAGGTCGGACTTGGCGGACCCGTTGTGGCGCTCGAAGATGTCGCCCGTAAGGCCGGCGAAGTCGAGGTCCGGCACCGGCGCGTCGTGGAAGCTGAAGAGGACCTGGAAGAGCGGGTTGCGCGACAGCTCGCGGTCCGGCTGCAGCTCCTCCACCAGCTTCTCGAAGGGGAGGTCCTGATGGACGTGGGCGGCGAGCGTCGTCTCCCGCACGCGGACGAGGAGGCGGCGGAAGCTCTCCTCGCCGGAGAAGGCGGTGCGCAGCACGACGGTGTTGACCACCATGCCGATGAGCCCCTCGGTCTCCCGCGTCCGGCGGTTGGCGATGCCGCTGCCCAGGAGGATGTCGTCCTGCCCCGTGTAGCGATAGAGGAGGGTGTAGAAGGCCGACAGCATGGCCATGAAGAGGGTCGTGCCCTCGCGCCGGCTGAAGGCGCGGAGGGCGGCGTAGAGCGCCGGCGGCATGTCGACCCGCAGGGCGCCGCCGCGGAAGCTGTAGGCCTTGGGCCGCGGATGGTCGGTGGGCAGCTCGAGGGTCGCCGGGTTCTCGAGGCGCCCCTTCCAGTAGTCCATCTGGCCGCGCAGCACCTCGCCCTGCAGCCACCGCCGCTGCCAGACCGCGAAGTCGGCATACTGCACCGGCAGCGCGGGGAGCGGCGACGGCCGGCCGGCGGCGAAGGCGGTGTACAGCTCCTTCAGCTCGCGCAGGAAGACGGCGAGCGACCAACCGTCGTGGACGAAGTGGTGCTCGACGTGGAGGAGCAAGTGGTCGGCGTCGCCCAGCCGCAGGAGGGTCCAGCGCAGCAGCGGGATGCGGGTGACGTCGAACGGCTT
>DATNKQ010000132.1:0-6756 GCA_035603315.1 Thermoanaerobaculia bacterium | reverse complement strand
GAGCCCCACCGGTCCTACACCGCGGTCGGCGCCAAGCTGTTCATCGTGGATTAGAGGTAACCCGTCCCCATCCCCTCGCTCATCGATCTCTTCCTCAGGGAAGTCACTATCTGGCCTTAGCGCATTCCTGATTGGGGCTGTACTCTCGGCTTATACCAGTCTCCACTCGGGGAGCCCTGCTGCCAACAAAAGCCTGCGAGTTCGGTCGATAACCTGGGCGTCTCCTGAGACGAATAAGAAGCAGGCGTGCGACTTGTAGGCCATCGCACTGATGTGATGATCTTGTGCAAGGCGGTTAACCTTCTCTTTCAAAGCCTGTTCTGGCTCTACGCGCCGGTCAAGGCTCTGATCGTAGATCATCACCAATTCACTGCGATCTCTGACGATCAGGACAAGGTCGGCTTCGTATAGGTGATCTACGGAGTGACCTTCGTCAAGCTTGAATCCGGTGTTGGGATCGAGCAGCAGAGGGCCTTTATGGTCCAAGCAGCGCTGGAAGTAACGTGCCCGTGGAGTGTTTACTTGGAGCACATCGCGTGAGATCGTTGGAACGCCAACTAACTTCTCGTATTGACCTATCTCTGGCCGGCCAAAGATATCCTGGTTTTCGGTGAGCATGGGATGAACGGCCCAGCCTCCTAGTTCTCTAAGGGTATGGATGAGGAAGCGCTTCACGAGGTCGCAGGAATCTCCCAAGACAGCTTTTCTCATGGCGGAGCTCTCCTCCAGGGGAGTGTAGGGCGGCCTGATTGAAAGGCTACTCCCACTCTAAAGAACCGAGCAAGAATATTTGCTCATGGCAAAATGTATCGCGATGGGACATTCCGGCGGCGGCCGAGGCGCCCCTGCAGAGCGAAGGGATCTCAGTCATCCCGAGTCGCTGTCCTCTGGCGAATCCTCGCCCCGCGTCCGTCCATGCCGTTGTAGGGAACAGCGCGAGTCGGACTCGGCTTTCAGGGAGAGGAACGTCATGGCCCACCTGCTCAGGATCGCGGTGCTCTCAGGGATCGTCCTTCTGTTCTCGCCAGCCTGGGCGGGGGCACAGACAGCCGGCAAGAACCCGCCTGTGCCCTCCGCCAAGGGAGCCCCGGCTCTGTCTTGCCTCGTTATCGCTCCACAAAGCTTGCGATTCGACCGGCAAGACCCCGGCACCAAGAGCCCTCCACAGTGCGTGATCTTGACCAACCGTAGCAAGAATGATCTCACCCTGCGACTCAGCGTCGCCGGTGACTTCCTTCTCGATGCGCCGCCAAACCCCTTGCCCCTCCGGTCCGGCGCTTCGACCGCCGCCGTCGTGCGGTTCACGCCTCGCCGAGAAGGCGCGGCTGCGGGAGCGCTCACCGTCATGAGCGGCTGCGCCGACGAACCACGCTTACGCGTGGTCCCGCTTTGGGGGGGCACGCCGGGTTGGCTGGGCTTGCTTTGCTCGGATGCGCTCCTCGCCAACTTTGCGCTCGCCTTGGTCCTCGGTCTGCTCTACTGGATGGCTATGGTGGTGGTACGCTGGAACCGCGTGGCCATGCCTAGCCGCTTCGTCCTGCGCGCACAGATCGCATCCGTCGATGCCGAATTGGAGGCGTTGCGAGAGGCCGCTGCGCCGGTTCCGCCACCCACACATGCTACCGAGTTGCTCCAAGCGGCGCGCCGCTTGATCGACGGCCCTCGGCCCGTGTCCGGCAACCGCCTTCTCAACTACCTATTCTGGTCGCGGGGCCAGGAGATCACCGGTTGGGGATACACCTACGAAGCTCAGAAGCTGATGGTCCCCTTGATGCCAGAACCGGCCGTAAGGGCGCGCCTTGAAACCACTGCCGCTGCACTAGACCTCGCCGACGATGTCCCTTGCCGTGCGCTGGCAGGTATCGCGAAGGGCACGCTCGCCCTTCAACCTCCGCCACCCCTTGAGCGCCTGCGCGCTGTGCTCACACAGGCTCTCTCTGCCCACTACGACCGCGAATACAACTCCTACGCCGATCTGGTGAGCTGGCAGAACAAGACCTCCTGGCTTGTCGGCTGCGGCCTGCTCCTGATCGTGGTCCTGACCAGCGCCTTCCCCAATCAGAGCATCTTCTTCCTGGTCGGGGCCACTGGCGGTCTGCTGAGCCGTCTGAGCCGATCTCTTAACCGCAAGGCGGCACCCACCGACTACGGCGCTTCCTGGACTACGCTGTTCTTGAGCCCCGTGGCAGGCGCTCTCGGCGCCTGGGTCGGTATCCTGATAGCAGCTTTAGCGGTCAACCTCAAGATCCTGAACGAGGCATTGGGTGGAGATTGGAACAAGGCACATGAACCGGCGACGCTCGCGGTTGCACTCGCCTTCGGATTCTCGGAGCGCCTGCTCGACAGCGTCTTCGACAAATTGGACGAAAAAGCTCTCGGCCAGGCGAAGAACCCCGGAGACTTAGCCATTGTCGACCCCGGCACTCTCCAGGGCACCACGGGGAAGAATGGTTTCATCCAGCTCACTACGACTGGTGCTACCGGCGACGTGACCTGGGCTCTTGTCCAGCCAGCTCCTACCGGTCTGTCGATCACGCCAACAGGTCTTCTGACTTGGATCACTTCAGCTGTGGGGCCCGTCGCGGTGAGCGTCCAAGCCACAGACTCGACCACCCATGCCACTGTGGTGCGGAACCTCACGCTCCGAATTTCCTGATGGCGAAGTGGCCGGCGCGGTCCGCCACGATCACAGCTCGAAAGGCTCGCATCCTTCGAAAGTACGGCGGCGGCGCAGAGCTTCGGCTGAGGGCGGGAACTGCTCGGAGAGCCTGGTGAGCACGTCCCACCAGTCTTCGGTGGCTGGGGGCCGGTTCTCCCGCAGGGCGCGGACGTCCTCCTCCGTGGTGGGGAGGTCTCGCTCCAGATCGAACTGGTCGGATGGATCTTTCATCCCGCCTTCTCGACCCCCATTGCCCGCAGCTCGCGGTCGTGGCCTCGCGGCAGGAGGAGGAGGGCGGTGACGGCTCCGACGAGGGCGAAGAACATGTCCCACTGGGTGTCCCAGGGGTCGCCCTGGGTGCCCAGGAAGGCGTCGGCCGCCTGGCCGCCGAGGACTGCCGACCACCACTCTACGAACTCGTAGGAGACGCTGATCGTCATGCAGACGCAGACGACGAGGAAGGTGAGCCACTTGCCGCGCACGAGGGGCGAGCGGCGGAGGAGCACCTCGCGGGCGAGGATGGCGGGCACGAAGCCCTGCGCGAAGTGGCCGATGCGGTCGTAGTGGTTGCGGTGGAAGGCGAAGGCGTGCCGCATCCATTCGCCCAGGGGGACGCGCGCGTAGGTGTAGTGGCCGCCGATCATCAGGATGAGAGCGTGGACGAAAAGCAGCCGGTAGGCGAGCGGCGTCAGGGGGAATCGCCGATAGGTGGCGACGAGCAGCGGGACGCCGAGGAGGATGGGGAAGACCTCCAGCCACCAGGTCGTGCGGTCGTAGGGGCCGACGGCGGAGACGACGAGCGCCGCGGCGCCGATCGCCAGGAGGACGAGAGGCTCGCGTCGGGGCGGCGTCATCGCGGGAAGTATAGGCGGGTCGGCTGCGCCAAGCCTGAAACGACGTTCGTCTGCCTCGTAGGGGCGAGCCCCCGTGCCCGCCCGGCGAGACGTCTGCCCTCGGAGCGGTCGATTCTGCGCTAGCCGGCCTCTTCGAGAAGGCCCTCGAGGTCGAGCGGGCGCGTGTACATCGCCAGGCTTCCGTCGGGCAGGCGCGGCCAGACCTCCCGCGGGCGGTCGCAGTAGAGCTCGACGCCGTTCTCGTCGGGGTCGCGCAGGTAGAGCGACTCGCTCACGCCGTGGTCGCTGGCGCCGTCCAGGAAGATGCCGCTGGCGATGAGGCGCCGGAAGGCTCCCGCGAGCTCCGCGCGCGTCGGATAGAGGACGGCCAGATGGTAGAGGCCGGTCGTCCCGGCCGGCGGCGGCGGGCCGCCCAGGCTCTCCCAGGTGTTGAGCGCGATGTGGTGATGGTAGCCGCCCGTCGAGAGGAAGGCGGCGCCGGAGCCGAACCTCTGGGTGAGCTCGAAGCCGAGCACGCCGCAGTAGAAGCGCAGCGCGCGCTCGAGATCCGAGACTTTCAGGTGGACGTGCCCGATGCGGACGCCGGCGCCGATCGGCGGAAAAGGGTTGCGGTCGACGGTCGGGCTCGTGAGGTCGGACATGCCTTAGTGTAAGCCCCCGGCGGACATACATCCCTTACAGAAATCTTTCGGGACCTTGCGGACTCCCTGCGTGCCGCCGGCCTACGCTCGCTCCGGTGAGCGTGAAGCCCGGCGGGACCGACCTCTACGTCGTCGGCGGCGAGCAGCGCGTCGCCTACCGCTCCCGGCCCGAGTGGGCGCGGTACAGCGCCGCGCTGGTCGTCCGCGCCGCCGGCGGCAGGCTCGAGCGGGTCCTCGAGTACGCCTCGCCGCCCGGGCACCGGCCGGCCGGCCGCCCCTCGCAGGTCTTCAAGGCGGCGACGGTCGCGGGCGACACCGCCTACCTCTGCACGCAGACCGAGGTGCTGGTCTGCGACTTCCCCGGCTTTGCCATCCGGCGCGTCATCTCGCACCCCTGCTTCAACGACCTCCACCACGTGACCCCAGGGCCGGAGGGCCGGCTCTACGTCGCGGTGACCGGGCTCGACGCCGTCGCCGAGCTCGACGCGGAGGGCGAGCTGGTGCGGCTCGTCAACGTCCTCGGCGAGGACCCCTGGGAGCGCTTCTCGCCGGTGGTCGACTACCGCCTCCTGCCGACGACCAAGCCGCACCGCGCCCATCCCAACTATGTCTTCTTCCCCTTCGCCGACGGCCGGCCGTGGGTGACCCGCTTCGAGCAGGGGGACGCCTGTCCCCTGGACGGCGACGGCCCGCGCTTCGCCATCGGCGTGGCGCGCGTGCACGACGGCTGCGTCGCCGGCGGCGACGTCCTCTTCACCACCGTCGACGGCCACCTTGTGCGCTTCGACTTGGACGGCGGCGCTCGCCGGGTGCTCGATCTGGATGTCGCCGCGATCGGAGCCAGCGGAGCAAGCGTAGCCAGCGGACCGAGCGGCGCTCGCGCGCCGCTCGGCTGGTGCCGCGGCCTCCTGCCCCTTGCCGGCGACCGCGCCTGGGTGGGCTTCACCCGCCTCCGCTACCCCGGGCTGCGGCGCAACCTGAGCTGGCTTCATCACGGCTTCCGGACGGCCGGGGTCCATCGCACGCGGCCCACCCGCATCGCCCTCTACGACCTCGCGGGCGGCGAGCGGGCGGCCTTCCTGGCGGAGATCGACCTCGAGCCGGTGGGGATGGGGGCCGTGTTCAGCCTCCACGCCTCTCCCGAGCCGGCCGGCGCGCAGTCATACATCCCTTACAGAAATATTTCGGCGTCTTGTGGACTCCGCTCCGCCTCCCGCCTACGCTCCTCCTGACCAGCCCGTGCCCGCTCCCGGGCGCCGGCCAGGAAGGAGAATCTGACATGATGATCCGCAGGACGATGATCGCCGGCTTCTGCGCCGCCCTGCTGCTGGCAGGGGCCGCGGTCGCCGAGCGGCGCGCCATGGGACCCCAGGGGATGGTGGATCACCTCGCCACCGCCCTTGGCCTGACCGCCGCGCAGAAGGCGACGGCAACGCAGTTGCACGCAACTCTTGAGACCAAGTCGACGCCGCTCTTCCAGCAGAGCCGTCAGCAATGGGCCGAGATCAACAGCCTCCTCGAGGCGATCCACCCCGACGCCACCGAGATCGGCCAGAAGATGATCGCGGAGCACGCGACGCAGGCCCAGCTGAAGGCCCTCCACGACGATTTCCACGCCAGCCTGAGGGCCATCCTGAACGCCGACCAGAAGGCGAAGCTCGACCAGATGGACCAGGTGCGGCAGCAGCACAGAATGGACCGTCCCGGACCCTTCGGCCCGCCGCGGTGAGGGCGAGCCCGCAGGCCGGCTGCGGGACCGGGGCGAGCCGCTTCGCTCCGTTGGGGCTGGCGGCGATCGCGGCCGTTGCCGCGATCGCCGCCAGCTGGCAGTGCTGGATCAATCCCTTCATCGACTCGGGGCGGGAGATGGACGTCCCCTGGCGCTTGCTCCAGGGCGAACGGCTGTACCGCGACATCACCTACTACTACGGGCCGCTGGGGCCGTGGGCGAACACGCTCGCCCTGCGCCTCTTCGGCCACCGCTGGTTGAGCCTGGAGCTGGTGTGCGGCGCCCTCTCGGCGCTGATCTTCCTCCTGCTGTTCCGCCTCACCCGGCGGGCGGGCGGGCCGGTTTCGGCCACGGCGGCGACGACTCTCGCCGCCGCCGTCTGCATGGCGGCGCCGCGGGGCGGCGGCTTTCTCTTCCCCTACTCCTCGTCCAATCTCTTCGCCCTCGCCGGCGCCCTGCTGGCGCTCTCCTGCGCGGCGGAGGCCGACTCCGAGCGGCACGACCGGCACGATCGGCGCCTCGGGCTGGGCGCGCTGGGCATCGCCGTCGCCCTCTCGTCCCGGCTCGAGATCGGCATGGCCGCCGCGGCGGCGCTCACCCTCACCGGGTTGCGGTCCCGCCGGCGCGAGGAAACCGTGGGCGATCTCGGGGTCGTCGCCTTCGGCTCGCTCCTGGCCTGCGGCGCTTATGCCGTCGCCTGTCTGGGCATCCCCTGGGCAAGGCTGCTCGCCGACGGCCCCTTTGGCCCCTTCCTCGGCATGCCGAGGGAATGGAAGTACCTCTACCTGAAGGCGGCCGGGCTGGCGGAGCCCGGCGACGCCGCCGGGCGGATGGGAGCCTCGCTCCTCCTCGACGGCCTGCTGGTGGCGGCGG
>DATNKQ010000130.1:0-6554 GCA_035603315.1 Thermoanaerobaculia bacterium | reverse complement strand
CCCGCCGGGGGGCGGGCCGTCCGTCGCGCCGGGGAGGGCAGCGTCGGCCGCCGCCGCCGCCTCCGCGTCGCCGGTGCCGCAGAGCACCTCGCAGGCCAAGCGGGTGTGGGGGACGGGGTTGCCGGCCCGGACCCGCGCCTTGGCGGCGAAGGCCGCCCCCTGCGCCATCCGCGGCGCGTGCTCGCCAGCCGCGCGCCGGAGCTCGACGACGGCGAGGCGTTCCATGCCGCCCGCGTAGGCGCAGGCGAGGCCGACGCCGCTCCACAGGTCGCCCCGCCGCGCCGCCGGGAAGGCGGCGATGGTCGCCGGGATGCGGCGCCCGTCAGCCCCCTCGACGAACCACAGGCTGCGCCCCAGCCCCTGGTCGAAGGCCCGCCGCGCGTAGCCGCCGAGCCGCGCCGGCACCTCCTGGGCGGAGACCGCCCGCGGCCAGTGGAAGAAGCCCTGGTGGAAGCCGTAGCCGTCGAACGCCAGCCAGCCGAGGACGGGGTCGAGGCGGGCGAGCAGCCGCCGCGGCGACAGCGGCAGGCGCGCCAGCGCCCAACCGGCGCCGACGTGGACGATGTAGGCATGGGCGTCGCCGGGGCCGGCGAGGAAGCGGGCGAGGCGGTCCCGCCGCCAGGGGGTGAGGGCGTCGAGGAGGGTCAGCCCCATGGCGGCCCCCTCGTAGGCGAAGCCGCGGAGCTCCGGGGCGACGCCCGCGAGGCTCGCCGCCAGCGGCTGCGGCTCCGCGTCGTCGAGCGCTGCATGGTAGCCGCGCACGAACGTGCGTCCCACCTCCTCCAGGCGCTCGCGCACCGCCGCCGAGTCGCAGCGGAAGCGGCGCCTCGTGAACGAGGTCTCCTCGGGGGCGATGCGGAGAGCTGTGCGCGCGATCCTTCCCATGCGCTCTTCCTCAATGTCTATGGTGTCGAAATAGGGCGGCACCGCGCCCTGGGAAGAGAGGCGGAAAGGGGCTAGCGCACGGCCGCGGAGGGCTCTTCGACGGCCTTCCGGGCGCCGCCGAGGCGCTCGCGCAGGCGCCGGCGCCAGACCTCGAAGGCGGGCTCCTCGCGGCCGGCGGCGTCGAGCCCGTCGGGGGGCAGGCCGGCGGTCGCCGCGACGACGACGGCGGCGACCTCGGCGGCGCTCCGGCCGCAGACGACCTCGCAGGCGAGGGCCGTGTAAGGGGTGGGATTGCCGGCGCGGGCGCGGGTCTGGGCGGCGAAGCCGACGCCCTGGGCGAGCGCCGGCGCGGAGTCCCCCGCCGCCCGGCGGAGGGCGATGAGGGCTGCCTCCCCGGGACCGCCGGCGTAGCCGGCCGCCGCCCCCAGCCCGCTCCACAGGTCGGGCCGCCGCGACGGCGGGAAACCGTCCACCAGCCGGCGGATGCGCTCGACGTCGGTCCCCTCGGCGAACCAGAGGCTGCGGCCGACCCCGACGTCGAAGGAGCGGCGGGCGAAGCCGCGGACCCAGGCCGGCACCGCCTGCCGCTCGACGGTCGCGGGCCGCTTGAGGAAGCCGTGGTGGAATCCGAGCCCGTCGAAAGCCAGCCAGCGGAGGAGAGGATCGAGGCGGGCGAGGAGGCGGCGGCGGGGGAAGAGCGGCAGGGTGAGCGCCCAGCCGGCGCCGACGTGGGAGATGTAGACGTGGGGATCGGCCGGTCCGGCGAGGAAACTGCGCAGGAGGTCGCGTCCGGGTCGCAGGCCGTCGAGGATCGCCATCGCCATGGCGGCGCCCTCGTAGGCGAAGCCGCGGAGCTCGAGCTCGGAGGCGGCGAGACGGGCCGCCAGGACGTCCAGGCGCTGCTCCTCGAGACCGGCGTGATAGGCGTCCACGAAGCAGCGCTGGACCGCCTCCAGGCGGTCGCGCAGCTCGCCCGGCGGGCAGGGGACGGGCCGCTGCCGCCGCGCGGGGATGCCGAGAACGAGACGCGCCAATCTGCCCATGATGGTAGCGGCGCACCGGGGGACGGCGGGCGCGCCGGGGCGGATCTTACCCCGCCCGCTTCACGCCGCCCCTTCGAGCTCCATCTTGAGGGCGAAGAAGCCCAGCAGGTCCTTGAGGGAGAGGATGCCGAGCAGGCGGTCGCCGTCGACCACCAGGAGGCGGGAGGCGCCGGTGCCGTTCATGCGCGAGAGGGCGCCCATGGCGTCGGTTTCGGGGCCGACGGTCGAGTCCTTGCCGCAGCCGTCCGCCGCCAGCGCTCCCACCGTCTGGCGGTCCCACTCCTCCCGCGGCAGCTCCCGGACCTGCCGGGTGGTGACGCAGCCGAGCAGCCGGCCGGCGTCGTCGACCACCGGGAACATCTTGAAGTGGTAGCGGTAGATGTAGCCCTCGACGAGCTCGGCGATCGACAGCGAGCGCGGCACGGTCACCGGGTTCGTCTGCATGAAGCGTGACACCGGCTCCCCCTCGAGCGCCCGCCGCAGCAGGAGCTGCTGGTAGGACATCCGCGCCGCGTTGCGCACGAACATGCCGATCAGGAGGTACCAGAGCCCGTCCCAGGCGCCGGTCAATACCCGGAGCAGGCCCAGGCCCATGAGCAGCAGGCCGAAGCCGGCGCCGATCCGCGAGGTGATGCGGGTGGCCCACCGCAGGCTCCCCTTCCACTGCCAGAGGACGGCGCGCAGCACCCGCCCGCCGTCCAACGGAAAGGCGGGGACGAGGTTGAAGACCCCGAGGGCCAGGTTCATGGCCGCCAGGTAGCCGAGGACGCCGGCAACCGGCACCGGCCAGACCAGGCGCCCCAGGCGGCCAACACCCGCGAGGAGGAGGGCGAGGCCGAGCGAGGCCGCCGGCCCGGCGATCGCCATCAGCAGCTCGGTCTTGGGGTCGGCGGGCTCGCCCGTCATCTCGGCGACGCCGCCGAAGATGAAGAGCGTGATCCCCCGCATCTGCAGCCCGTGGCGGCGGGCGACCAGCGAATGCGAGAGCTCGTGGATCACCACCGAAGCGAAGAGGCCCAGGGCGACCGCCAGGCCCATCGCCCAGTAGACGGCGGCGGGGAGGCCGCCGTAGAGGCGCGGGAAGTACTGGGCGAGCGAGAAGGTTACGAGGGCGGCGACGACGAACCAGCTGGGGTCCAGGCTGACGGCGAATCCGAGGACGGTGAAGAGGTGGATGCGCCGCCCGAACATGGCACCCTCATTGTACGCAATCGCCGTTCCCGACGGGGCTGTAGAGGTCGCGCCGCCGCTCCAGGTCTTCGACGACGGCGCGCCGGAAGCCCTCCGGGCCGCCGCCCTTCGCGAGCATCTCGTTGCGGTAGGCGGCGATGTCCATCACCTCGATGCGCAGCCGGATGGTCTGGAAGAGCCGCGGCCAGCGCTCGCCGGGGACCTGGACGTGGTGGAGCCCGCCGCTGTAGGCGAGGAAGAGCCGGCCCTCGCCGATCGAGTCGAGGATGTCGGCGATGCCGCCGCGCACGGTCATCGGCCGGCCCGTGGAGTCGAGGCCGTCGGCGCGCTTCATCCTCCCCTCGGGGAGGATCACCACCATGGCGTCGGGGTCGATGCGCGACAGCAGCTCCTTCCAGGTCTCGTCGCGCCGGCGGGTGATCGAGACGACGTGTTTGGCGACGAGGCCGAAGAACCTGCCGACGACGGCGCGGTCGGCGGTCTTCTGGGCGATGGGGACCACCCCGTGGCGGGCGAGGCGGAAGAGGAAGCGGACGGGGCAGGCGCCGGCGAAGAGCGGCTCGAAGAGGCTGGTGTGGTTCAAGAGGGCGGCGAGTCGGACCCCCTGCCAGGGCCGCGGCGGGACCTCGCCGATGAAGCGCACGTCGATGCGGTAGAAGAGGCGCGAGACGGCCTTGACTGCCAAGAGCAGCAGGAAGACGAGGATCTCGCGCACCGCGTGGGATCATATGGGAAGCGGGGTCAAGCTGCGGCTCCGAGATGATACGCTTGCGGAGGCTCCCCGCCCGGCAGAGCAAGCCCCAGGAATCCCCCAGGAACATGCCATGACGCAACGAGCCACCCTCTCCGCCCCGTCCCCCGGCGTCGAGCCGGCCGCCAGCGATCATCCCGCCCATCCGTCGATCTCCGCCATCGTCACCACCTTCAACGAGGAGGCGAACATCGCCGGCTGCATCGAGTCGCTGCTGTGGTGCGACGAGATCTTCGTCGTCGACTCTTTCTCGACCGACCGCACGCCGGAGATCGTCCGCGGCTTCGAGAAGGTCCGCTTCTTCCAGCGCACCTACTACGGCTCGGCCTCGCAGAAGAACTGGGCCATGGACCAGGTGAGCCACGACTGGATCCTCATCTTCGATGCCGACGAGCGCTGCACCCCGGCGCTGCAGCGGGAGATCGAGGCGCTCCTGGCCTCCGGCCCGCGGCACGACGGCTACACCATCAAGCGGCGGGTCTACTTCCTGGGCAAGGTGATCCGCTTCTCCGGCTGGCAGCACGACTGCGTAGTGCGCCTGGTGTGCAAGGGCTCGGCCCGCTACCCCAACCGCCGCGTCCACGCCGACATGATCACCCGCGGCCCCACCCCGGCGCTCAAGAACCCCATGGAGCACTACATGTCGGAGAGCCTGGACGAGTACGCGCGGCGGATCGAGAAGTACAGCTTCTGGGGGGCGTCGCAGAACTGGAAGGACGGCAAGAGCTCGGGTTTCTTCCAGGTCTTCGGCCGCTCGCTCTGGCGGTTCATCCGCACCTACGTCTTCCAGCTCGGCATCCTGGACGGCATGCACGGCCTGGTCTTCTGCATGCTGCAGTCCTACGGCACCTACCTCAAGTGGGCTCTCCTCTGGGGCTGGCACGTCAACGCCGCCCGCGGCGAGAGCCCGCGCCTGCCGATCTTCGACGAGGACGAGACCACCTGGCGGCCGCTCGAGCCGGGCGAGGAGCCGGACTCGCCGTCGCCGGCCCTGTAACCTTTCCCCGCCGCCACCGTAGGGTTCTCTCAGGGAGAAGCGGGGCAACCACGGGGGGTTGCCCCTACAGATCGAAGCCGCACGTGGGGTAGGGGCAGGCCCCCGTGCCTGCCCGTTGAACCGAGAACCGACGGCGGTGTTCGTATCGTAGGGGCAGGCCCCCGTGCCTGCCCGCATTCGGAGGGGTCCGGCATGACCAACATCCTGCGCGACGTCCGCTACGGCGGCCGCATGCTCGCCAAGCACCCCGGGCACACGGTGGCGGCGCTCCTAGCCCTCGGTCTGGGCATCGGCCTGACGACGACCGTCTTCAGCATCGACTACGGAGCCCTCCTGCGCGGCCTGCCGTTCGAGCGCTCCGACCGCATCATGGCGGTCTACGGCACCAACCTCTCCCAGCAGCAGGACCGCCGCGACGTCTTTCCTCTCGACTACCTCGACCTGCGCCGGCGCCAGACCTCCTTCGAGTCACTCGCCGCCTACAGCACCGGCACCATCAACCTCTCCGGCGACCTGCAGCCGGAGCGCTTCGACGGCGCCTTCCTGACCGCCGACAGCCTCGGCGTGCTGCGCGTGCGGCCGCTCCTGGGGCGCGGCTTCCTCCCCGGCGAGGACGCGCCGCAGGCCGAGCCGGTGGTGATCCTCGGCTACGGCATCTGGCGCACCCGCTACGGCGGCGACCCCAAGGTGATCGGCCGCGCCGTCCGCGTCAACGGCCAGCCGGCGACCATCGTGGGAGTCATGCCGGAGGGGTTCAAGTTCCCCGCCCGGCAGGACGTCTGGGTGCCGAAGAAGATCGATCCCGGCAAGCTCAAGCGGCGCGACGAGGGCGACGGGCTGCAGCTCTTCGGCCGCCTCAAAGAGGGGGTCACCGCGGAGCGGGCGCAGATCGAGCTGACCGCCTTCGCCAAGGCGATCGAGAAGGAGTACCTAGAGACCAACCGCGGCGTCGGCGTCGAGGTGGTGCCCTTCGCCAAGAGCTTCCTGGGAGCCAAGGAGACCGGCCTCCTCCTCGTCATGCTCGGCTTCGGCTTCGTCGTCCTCTTCATCGCCTGCGCCAACGTGGCGAGCCTGATGGTGGCCAAGGCGTCGCTGCGGACGCGCGAGCTCGCCATCCGCTCGGCCCTGGGGGCCGGGCGCCGGCGGGTCGTCGTCCAGCTCCTCGTCGAGAGCACGCTCCTCTCGCTCGGGGGAGCGATCCTCGGCGTCGTGCTCGCCGCCTGGGGGGTCGGCCTCTTCAACGCCGCCATCTACTCGAACCAGGACAACGCCCCTCCCTTCTGGATCCGCTGCGAGGTCGACGGCGTCGCCCTCGCCTTCACGCTGGGGATCACCGTCCTCGCGGGGGTGCTCTCCGGCCTCATGCCGGCCCTCCAGGCCTCGCGCGCAGACCTCAACGAGATCTTGAAGGACGAGGGCCGCGGCTCGACCAGCCTGCGCATCGGCCTCTTCAGCCGCTTCCTGGTCATCTCGGAGCTGGCGGTCTGCTGCATGCTGCTGGTAGGCGCCGGGCTGATGGTCAAGAGCGTCGTCAAGCTGCAGAACCTCAACCTCGGCTTCTCCACCAAGGACGTCCTCACCCTCCGGATCGCCCTCTTCGAGGCCAAGTATCCGCAGAAGACCGACCGCTCCGCGTTCTTCGACGAGCTCCTGCGGCGGCTGGCCCAGCAGCCGGGGGTGGCGGCGG
>DATNKQ010000119.1:0-10860 GCA_035603315.1 Thermoanaerobaculia bacterium | reverse complement strand
GCCGCCGATCCCGGTCGACCAGACGAGGCCATAGACCGCCAGCCCCACCACGGCTGGGCCGAGGTAGGCCAGGACCGGCCACCGCGTCTTGCCCCAGCCCCAGCCGGTGCCGCGGAGATTCCCCTGCGTCGCCAGCCGCAGGATCAAGGCCGCCACACCCGGGCACCACATGAGCCCGAGCGTGGGAAGCGCCTTCATCTTGCCGCTGGAAATGATCAGGACATAGAAGATCGAGCTCAGGGCGTACGTCAAGACGAGGAAGAGGATGACTCGCCGCCGCTCTGCAGTAGGCATGTGGCCTCCCGGGACAGGTTCTGGCCCGGAAGCCTACATCAGCCGCCTCGCCGCCCGGTCACCTGCAGACCGCGCACCTGTATCGGATGTACCCGGTTCCGAACCAGAAGCCCTTGCTCGGCACGAAGGCGCAGGGATTGGTGTAGATCACCGCACTTTCGAAGCAAACGCCGTCGACACCGCTACAGTCGCTCGTGGCTTCAACGTCCGCCGAATCGAAGATCCCATTGTCAACCGCTGTGCAATTCGCTCCGGAGGCGGAGTAGCTGCTGGTCCTGCCCCCGGGAAGACAAGGGCAGTTGGCAGCGGGACGCCAGGGAAGATCGACGTCCTGCAGGGGGAGCGCATTGGATGCCGTGGAGTTGAGGACCGGCCGCAAGAAATCCGGAACGGCGCACCTCTCCTCGGCATGGGCCGCGGCCAGCGCTCCGCTGGCCAGCAACAGACAGACGATCAGGAACAGCCGACTCGTGATTCTCGCGCTCATGGCAGGGGATCTCCTTTTGACGTTCGCATCCAACTCGCTTGGCTCCCTCGGACAATCCGAGGTTCCTCTCCTCTCTTCAGTGAGTGCCAGCTCTGGTGGAAGCATTTCAGCCTTACTCTAGGTATTGCGTGGGCAGGTGTCCAGCGCCCCTAAGTTTCTGCCGGGCGTTCCTCCGGGATGGAGGGGGTGAGGCGTCGGACCGGAATCGCTTAGCGAGGCACGGGCACAGCGAGAAGGTGCAGGATGGGAGTGGGCACTTATCGGGGACGGGCGGAAAGCGTCACGCCCGACGGAAATCCGTCACGCCCGACGGGAATCCGTGACGCCCGACCGAAATCCCTCACGCCCGACGGAAATCCGTGACGCCCGGCCGAAATCCGTCACGCCCGAACGAAATCCGTCACGCCCAACGAAAATCCGTGACGCCCGACCGAAATCCGTGACGCCCGACGGAAATCCGTGACGCCCGACGGAAATCCGTGACGCCCAACGAAAATCCGTGACGCCCATCGCCTGGGCCGGGGAGAAGTGCCATCCGTTTCGTCAGCCCTCGCCGACCGGGCGATTCCGGGAAGTTCAGGCGGGATCGACGGCCGCCGCTTGCCTGTTCTCCTGGTTGATTCTAGAATCTACTCTGGATTCTATACTGGAGCGCTTTATGGCCCTGAGCATCAAGAACGACAAGGCGGAGAGGTTGGCTCGACAGGTCGCGAGCGAGACCGGCGAGAGTCTTACCGAAGCCATCATTCACTCCCTAGAAGAGCGTCTGGAGAGCCTCAAGGGGCGGCGGTCCGTACCGGACCTTGTCGAGACCCTGATGGAGATCAGCCGCCGGTGCAGCTCCCTTCCGGATCTGGACACTCGGAGCGCCGACGAGATCTTGGACTACGACGACATCGGCACTTTCCGCTGATGGTGATCGACACCTCGGTCTTGCTGGCCATCTTGCTTCGAGAGCCGGAAGCCGAGCGCTTCGCGCAGGCGATCGCTGGCGACCCCAAACGGTTGATGAGCGCGGTTTCAGCGCTCGAGACGGCCATCGTGATTCACGCGCGCAAGGGAGCGGCGGGGGTACGTGAGCTCGATCTGCTCATCCACGCTGCCGGCGTCAAGATCGTGAGCTTCGACCCCGAGCAGGCTCTGCTCGCCCGCGCAGCGTACGAGAAGTATGGGAAGGGGCATCATCCCGCCGCTCTCAATCTGGGCGACTGCTGCAACTATGCCCTGGCGGTGTCCTCCGGCCAAGCCCTCCTTTTCAAAGGCGATGATTTCTCCCGAACCAACGTGCTAGCTGGCCGTGCGTAGCGACTTCCTCCCAGCCACTCGATCCGAGCACCAACAGCCCTGATCTGGGAGAAGTGCCACCCGTTTCGTCAGCCCTCGTCGACCGGGCGATTCCGGGAGTTTCAGGCGAGCGGCAGGAAAGTTAGGACTTTCTGGGCAGATTGGCGAAGTTTTTCCGTCTTCCCCCAATATGGGGCGTCGTCTGCGCTATCTGGCACCCGAAGGAAGCGGGCTGGTCGAGGTCACCTGCCGGACCCTCCAGGGCCGCTTTCTCCTGCGGCCCGGCAAGGCTCTCAATGAGATCGTCCTCGGTACCCTCGGCCGGGCGCAGGAGCTCTACCCGGCCGGCATCTGCGCCTTCGCCTTCAGCTCCAACCACTACCATCTGCTGCTCCGGGTCGAGGACGCCCAGCAGATGTGCTCCTTCATGTGCCATTTCAACTCCAACCTGGCCCGCGAGGCCGGACGGCTCTACGGCTGGCGCGAAAAGTTCTGGGGACGCCGTTTCCAGGCCATCCCGATCAGCGAAGAAGAGGCCGCCCAGCTCGACCGGCTCCGCTATGTCCTTGCCCACGGCTGCAAGGAAGGGCTGGTCGAGCACCTGCGGGACTGGCCAGGAGTCAGCGCCGTGCCGGCGCTACTGGAGGAGGAGCGGCTTCAAGGGATCTGGTTCGACCGCACCCAGGAATACGCTGCCAGGCGTCGGGGCGAGACGTTCGATCGCCTGCGCTACGCCACCTCCTACGCCCTGAAGCTCGAGCGTCTGCCCTGCTGGAAGCACCTGTCGGCCGAGAAGTACCGGGAACTCATCCAGGAGATGATCGACGGGATCGAGGCCCAAAGCGTCGCCCAGCGCGAGCTCAGCGGCTTCCCGGCGAAAGGAGCCGAAGTGATCAGGACTCAGGATCCCCACGAGCGGCCTGCGAAACTGAAGCGCTCCCCCGCCCCACTGTTCCACGCCGCGAGCCGGCGGGTCCGGCGCGAGTTCTACGAGGCCTATGCGCATTTCGTGGAGGCCTTTCGCGAGGCCGCCGAGAGACTCCGGACCGGAGACCGCCAAGCTGCCTTCCCAGCGGGTAGCTTCCCACCTGGTCTCCCATGGGTCGGTGGATAGCAGCGGGCATTCTGCAGTCACCTCTACAACTCAGGGCGACAGATTTACGGACCCTCGTGAAAGAGGGATAGGGGAAGGTCTGTCTAGGGAACCTACCGAATCCTCGTTCCCGCTCGTCCTGACGCGAGCACCGGCTCAGCCAGGCTCAATCTGCGGCCCGAAGAGCAGCATAAGTTACGAAACCGGGCCGCCCGATGCCCCAAAGTTTCGCCGACGCCTTCGACGCTCTCGAATCGGGTGGCACCTGTCGGCACCTGTCGGCTCTCTGTCGGCTCTCCGCCGCATCAATCGCCGTTAAGTGCTAAGATTTAATGAGATCTTTTGTCCAGCGGGAGTGTTCTCATGGCTGCACCTGTGGGTCTTCCACGCATCCTCCTCTTCTGTTTGACCGGTGCTCTCCTTTCGTCTCTTTCGACGCAAGGGGCAACGGATCCATTGGCGTCGGTACTTTCCCATGAAGAGCGGGGAGAGCTCGCCGCAGCCCTGACGGAGCTTAGGGCGTCTGCGGATGTCCTGAAGGCGAACAAGGAGCACGAAGCGGCTCTCGTGGCGTTGCTGCACACCTTCGACGTTGTCGAGGCCAGCCTCGCAAAGCAGCAGAATGCCGAGGCGCAGGCGGCGTTGGAGGCCCTGCTACCCAGGCTCGATCCTCTTCGCGACGCGGTCCTGCTACGGTCCGCCCACAAGAAGTTGGTCGACCTGCGTGCCGAGGTGAGCCGCAAAGCCGAAGCGGATCTGAAGGAGGCCGACCGGCTCGTCTCGCAAGGAAGGCACGCCGAAGCGATCGCCATCAATAAGGACATCGCGGAGTCGAACGCCCAGGAGATCCCGGTGGCGCTGAAGCGGCAAGCTCGGCAGGCCATGGCCCGCGCGGAAGCCGCCAAGAGCCAAGCGGAGGCCGTGGGGATTTGGGGAAAGATTTGGAAATCGGTGTCGGAAGGGTTCGTCACCCTCGCCGGGTGGAGCGTGTTCCTGCTCACAGGCTTTCTCTTGCTGTGGTCGGCGGGAGCCTGGCGAAAGCGCCGGCCGCCGCGCGAGGAGACCGTGATCATCCTCGAAGACCTCACGGCCCAGGCGCCCGAGAGGGAAGTGATGAGTCGGGGGCTCGGCCGCGAGGTCCTGCTCAGGTTCGGGTCTCTGGGAAAGGCAGACGAACGCGCGGCCGACATCGACACGCTCGCGGACATCGACGGCTCTTCGCAAGTGAACCTGCGGGTGGAAGCCGACCCGCTGCTCGACATCGAGAGCGTGATACAAGACGGCACACCGGTCCAGTTTGGACCTTTCTCTCTTTCGCCCCGCCAGCTCTTCGCCCTGATCCGCACCTATCTTCGCCGGCCATGGCGGTCCAGACTGTCGGGCTCGTTGGTCCAGCAAGGAGAGCAAGTCCTTCTGCTCGTCGAGAGAAGCATTGAGGCGGGTGGGGTCACGCGGGTGGACCGCTGGGAAGCGCGGGCGAATGGCAAGGACGCACGTACGGTCGTCGTACAGAGGATGGCCACCCGGATCGCATTCGAGCTGGCCAAGACGCGGCTCACCTCGGATTGGCGAAGCTTCGAGGCCTACTGGGAAGCCATGGTGCACATCGCCCAAGCCGAGCGCGAGCAGAATCGAGAGAGCCTTCTGGAAGAGGCGTGCCGGGATCTGCAACGCGCGTTGCGCCATGATCCGGCCAACTGGATCGCTCGCTTCCACCTCGGCGCGATACAGCGCAAGCTAGGCCTCAACGAATCCGCCGCGAAGCACTTCGAATTCCTGGAGCGGATGGCATCGGATGGCGCCAAGGGAACCGGTCCCATGGCCGAGTTTCTTCAAACGCATCCAGAGTTTCGCTTTACCCTGCGCTACAACAGAGCCGTGGCCCTCTCGAAGGTCTCCGCCTGGAAGCCGCATCATGAGGCGGTCCGTCTTCTCGATGCGTTGGTGACGGACGTGACGATTCCACCGGAAAGCGGTCAATTTCCCCTGGCCGAGGTACCCAGGACACGCCTCGAGATGCTCGCGCGCAGCGCCCGCGCCGCTGCGCTCACGTTCGAGCTGGACAAATCTTCCACCGCCAACTTGACCAAGGACCATGAGCGCAGGCGCCAGTTTCAAAACAAGGTGCTCAGCAGAATCGCCGAGGAAAGGACTTGGATCAAAGACCTTTCACTGGCGACGGCGCAGCTCGACTGGAAGGCTTACAGCCTCTCCTATGCGGTGACTCTTAACGCCTACGGCCGAGCCTGCCATCTGCTCGGCCGCGAGGGAGCCGTTGAGGCCTTGCGTGAGGCGCTGACGATGTCGCCCGACTTCGCCGATTCTTACATCACCCTCGCTGAGAACTACATGCGCAGGAAGCCATTGGATTGGAGCAAGCAGGTGGAAGACCTGCTGAAGCGGGCTCTCGAGATCAATCCGTCGAACCAGAAGGCACACTACCTCATGGGCAAGCTCTACGCGGATCCCGCGGTCGCCAACTACCCGCTCGCGAAGGAGCATCTCGGCAAGGCGGAGCTATTTCCTTGGAGCTACATCGTATTGGCGCAGATCCTGGCGAAAGAAGATGGCAACCTCAGCGAGGCTTTACGGAAGGTGCGGCGTTCGATCGCTCTCGATCCGGAGCCGGACTACCGGTTCGAGCTCTTCATTCGCTACACGCTGCAACTGCTCGCCGTGAAGAAGCAGCCAAACACCGACCTTCTAGCAGAAGCAAAGCAGGTGGCGCAGCGGCTTGTCAAGAAGGGAAAGAAGATGAGCAAGCGGTTCCTCCAGGACCTAAACGAGCTTAAACGCCGGACCTCTGCGGTTGGCCAGCCATCGAACCAACCGACGGCGCCTCAAGAGACTGGTCAAGGCGAGTCGGCTGCAGAGGAAATCCCGCCTCCTCTGCCCCCAGCGCCCGGCGCGCCTCCGGCCACGATTTGACTGGACGCCCCGACAGAAGTGCCACCCGTTTCGTCGATAACTGGCCCAGAGGCAAGCCAGCGGCCACAGCTTTTCCCCCTCCCTACGAGGGCCCGCCCTCCCTGATCAGGCGACGTCCCTCGTAACAGTGGGTGCTGCCTTAGCTCATGAGGGTGAGGTCGACCGACTCCAGTTTGCCAAGAAATGAACGCCGCGTCTTCCAGGCGGACAGGCCCTTCTAGCGCTAGCCGGGCCTCGGCTACGTTAGCCGAGCATCTGCTAAGCTAGCCGAGCACACGGCAACGCTATCCGAGCCCCGACTAAGCTAGCCGGGCACTTGGCACCGCTATCCAGGCCCCGGCTACGCTGGCGATAGCCCGTCTCCATTTAAAAAGCTCAGGCTACGCTGGAAAGCCTCTCGCAACGATCTCCCGGGGGCGGTCCAGCTTGAAAAACCGGCCGCGGCGGTACCAAGGGAGCGGCTACGGCTGCTCAGCTCTCCGCCACCCCTCAGTTCGTCCCTCCGCCGGAGTTGTGTGACAATCTCCGGGCGCGCCCGCGCTCGGAGAACCGTCCATGGCCGTCACCTCGGAAGAGTTCCGCAACGCCCTCTCGCACTTTCCCGCCGGGGTCACCATCACCACCATCCGCGCCGGCGAGCGCATCCATGGGCTCACCGTCTCCGCCTTCGCCTCGGTCTCCGCCGAGCCGCCGCTCATCACCGTCGTCATCGACAACCGCCATCTCGCCAAGGAGATGCTCGAGGAGGAGGGGGCGGTCTTCGCCGTCAACATCCTGCGCCACGACCAGAGCGAGCTCTCCAACCGCTTCGCCTGGCTGAAGGACGAGGACCGCTTCGCCGCCGGCACCTGGGGGACCGCGCTGACCGGCGCCCCCATCCTCGCCGACGCCCTGGCCTGGCTGGACTGCCGCATCTTCGCCCGCTACCCCGCCGGCACCCACACCGTCTACATCGGCGAGGTGGTGGCGAGCGGCGTCCCGGTGCCCGGCACGCCGCCGCTCCTCTACTGGCAGCGGGGCTACCGGCAGCTCAAGATCCACGAGCCGGACGAGGCGTCCGACGCCGCCGAGGTCGCGAAGGTGGCAGTCCTCCGCGACACCCGCGCCAAGCCGGAGTAGCGCCCGCAGGCGGCGGGCGCCGCGCTTCAGACGCCGCGCGAGCTGACGTAGCAGGCGAAGTCGACGAGGCGGGCCGAGTAGCCCCACTCGTTGTCGTACCAGGCGAGGACCTTGGCGACGCGGTCGCGCAGGACCATGGTGCTCTCCTGGTCGACGATCGAGGAGTGGGTGTCGCCGATGATGTCCTGCGACACCAGCGCCTCGTCGCTCACCCGCAGGATCCCCCGCCACCGCTCCGCCGCCGCAGCCGCCACGAGCACCGTGTTGACCTCTTCGGCATCGGCGTCCCGCGACAGCAGGGCTACCACGTCGCAGATCGAGCCGTCCGGCACGGGGACGCGCAGCGAGATTGCGTCCATCCGCCCGGCGAGCTCCGGGATCACCAGCTCCGTCGCCTTGGCGGCGCCGGTCGAGGTGGGGATGATCGACAGCGCTGCCGCGCGGCCCCGGCGGCGCTTGCGCACCGGGGTGTCCGCGAGCGCCTGGCTGGAGGTGTAGGCGTGGACGGTCGTCATCATCAGGTGCTCGATCCCGAAGGCGTCGTGGAGCACCCACGCGACCGGCGCCAGGCAGTTGGTGGTGCAGGAGGCCATGGAGACGACGACGTGTTTTCCTGGGTCGTAGGTCTCGTGGTTGACCCCGGGGACGAAGGTGCCGTCGACGTCGTCGGACGGCGCCGAGACGATGACCCGCTTGGCGCCGCCGACGAGGTGGAGGTCGGCCTTGGCGCGGGCGCGGAAGGCGCCGCTCGACTCGACGATCACCTCCGCCCCGAGGTCGCCCCAGGGGATGTCGGCCGGGTTCTTGTGCTGCGAGAAGGGGATGGCCCGGCCGTCCACGTGGAGGGCCTGACCGTCCTCGGAGACCTTGCGCGGGTACCAGCCGTGGACGGAGTCGTACTTCAAGAGGTAGGCGAGGTCGCCGATGTCGGCGAGGTCGTTGACGCCCACCACCTCGCACCCCGGCCGGGCCAGGAGCTGCTTGAAGGTGCAGCGGCCGATGCGCCCGAAGCCGTTGATGCCGATGCGCACCGGCCGGTCAGTCTCCGCCATGGTCGAGCCCTCCCTCGCGCCGCCATGATGGCCGGCCCCCGCCGCGGGTGTCAAATGAAGCCCCGTTGCTACGGCGCGGTCGGTCAGGGCGCGGCGGATCGCTCCTCGTGCTCCTGCCAGGAGGCGACCGTGTAGCGGAAGAGGCGGATCTCGGGCGACCAGAAGCCGGCCGGCAGCCCGACCTTGCGCAGGAGCTGGTCGAGGAACTCGCGGCGGCCGGGGAGCTGCTCCCAGACCTGAGGGAGGAAGGTGCCGCGGCGCTGCCCGCACTCGAGGATCAGGCCGTCGACGCCGGGCCGCAGGGCGGCGAGCGCCTCGGCCTCGCCGGCCGGCGGCGGGAGGTCGAGCGGCTCCGGCGGCGACAGCAGCGAGACCTCGATGGCGGTCTGCGGCAGCTCCCAGGCGGCGAGCGG
Organism: Thermoanaerobaculia bacterium; assembly: GCA_035603315.1. Taxonomy (GTDB): domain Bacteria; phylum Acidobacteriota; class Thermoanaerobaculia; order Multivoradales; family UBA5704; genus DATNKQ01. Next base: position 2,190 of record DATNKQ010000119.1, on the reverse strand, counting down.
CGGGAAGCGGTGATCGGCGAAGGCGGCGGCGCGGGCGTTGGCGCGGACGTCCTCGCCGAGCGGCCGGTAGGCGTGAATGGAGCCGACGCAGCCGCGCAGCTCGCCGTCCCGCTCGAGGGTCACGAAGGTGGCCCCGGGCTCGCGCAGCCAGGGCGCGTCGGGCGGTGTCGCCCGTGTTCCGACACCCGGCTCGAAAGCCTCGCGGAGGCTCTCGCGGGCGATCGCCAGGAGGACGCGGCCGCGCGCCTCGTCAGCCGGAGCGGGCGCTTGGCTCTCAGTTCCGCTCATGGAAGGCGAAGGCTCCGTAGCCCACCACCTGCCGGCGGTCGCCGGCGGTGTCGCCGGAGCTCCGCAGGTCGAGGAGGCGGGGCAGCAATCCCCGCTGCTTCGCCACCCGCAGGAAGCCGCTCAGAGGGTAGGCGCCGCAGGCCCGCCGCGGGTCGAGGGGGCCGCCCAGCCGCAGGATCTCCCGCGCCGTTTCCCCGTCGACCTCCCGCGCCACCTCGTACGGCAGGTAGTGCGAGAGGTCGGAGCTGATGACGATCGCCGTCTCGTCCTCGCCCCAGACGCGGTCCAGCACCTCCGCCACCTCGTCGGCCGCCGCCTCCCCCACCACCAGGGGGAGGAGCTGGAAGTCGCCCAGGAGGATCTGGAGGAAGGGCAACTCCACCTCCAGCGAGTGCTCGGGGGCATGCGCCCGGCGGTCGACGGTGACCTGCGGCAGGCCGGCGACGGCCGCCACCGCCTCGGCGTCGACCGACACGTTCCCGAGCGGGGTGGCGAACGCAGCGTCGCCCGGCAGGGCGAGGCCGGCGACCGCCACCCGGTGGGCGGGGCCGAGGAGGACGACCCGGCGGATCGAGCCGGCGGCGGCGGCGAGGGTGGAGAAGGCGGAGGCGACGACGGGGCCCGAGTAGACGTAGCCGGCGTGGGGCGCCAGCAGGGCCTTGGGGACCGGCCTGGCGGCCGGCGGGAGAGCCGCCCCGATCTCCTGCCCATCCACCCCGGCGAGGAGCGCCTCGACCGTGGCGCGGAGCTCGCCGGCCGCGGCCGGATAGAAGCTGCCGGCGACGGCAGGAGGGCGGATGGAAGGGGCGGCCGCCATGGGAGGACTTTACCGCCGAAGGAGACGCCCCGGGAAGGCGAGTCGTCCGTCCTCGCCTCGGCGCCGTATTTTGGTATGATGAGCCCGCCTCAGAGGTCCCCTAACCTTGAAGAATTGGAGGAACAGGTTATGAAGAGAGTTCCGGTAGTCATCGCCGTCCTGGTGTTCGCCCTCGCTCTCCTGCCGCTCGCCCAGCTCCGCGCCGACGCCGGCAGCTGGACCGGCTGGATCACCGACGAGAGCTGCGGCGCCAAGGACGCCAACGCCGCGGGCAAGGCGTGCGTCGAGAAGTGCATGAAGAAGGGCGACAAGCTCGTCTTCTACAACGGCGCCGACAAGAAGATCTACAAGCTCGACAACCAGGACCTCGCCGCGAAGCACATCGGCCATGAGGTCACCGTCTCCGGCGACGCCACCGGCGACTCCATCAAGGTCACCACCATCGAGAAGTCGAAGGCCCCCGCCAAGTAAGGCTTTCCCTTCCTCGAGTTTGGGCCTTGGGCCGGCCGCTCGCGCGGTCGGCCCTTTGCTTTTATGGGCGCCGACGTCGTCAGAGCGCGACCTTGCCGCCGACCAGGGTGACGTCGCCGTCCTGGCCGGGAGAGGCGGCGGCCGGCCGGGCGCCGAGGAGCGCCGCGGCGGCCGGCAGCGCCGGCAGGCCGTAGGTGCGGTCGAGCACCCGCCAGATCCGCGGCGGCCCGGCGGCCACCACGGCATCGATCTCCACCCCTTCTCGCGGCAAGGTGAGGACGGTCACCCCGCGCCAGCCCCCGGGGAGCGCGCTCCTGCCGCCCGAAGGAGGCGGCACGGCGTGGCCCGCCACCGCCAGCGAGGTCACCCCCGCCTCCGGCGGGATAAGGACGATACCGACCGGCGCCCCGCGGCGCGACCGCAGGCGGAGGCGGAGGTGGCGCTGGCCGCCGGCGCTGGCGTCGGCGACGACCGCGAGCTCCGGACCCGGCGCTCCCAGGGCGGGGGCGGGGGCGACGAAGACGCCCGCCGACGCCGACCACGGGAAGGCCGGCTCCGGCCGCTGCCCGAAGGGAGCCGCCCGCCGCACGGCGGCGGGGATGGACGCCGCCGCC
>DATNKQ010000113.1:0-2429 GCA_035603315.1 Thermoanaerobaculia bacterium | reverse complement strand
CACGAGCTGCACACCCCGTTGACCGCCATCCGCTCCGCCGGCCAGAACCTGGCCGACGGCGTCGTCGCCGAGCCGGCGCAGGTGCGGCGCTACGGCGCCCTCATCGAGCGCGAGGGGAGGAGGCTCTCCGACCGCGTGGCGCAGGTCCTGGAGTTCGCCGGCTTCCACTCCGGGCGCCGCGCCTACACCCTGCGCCGGGTGGACGTCTCGGAGCTGGTCTCCGGCGCCTTGGCCGACAGCCGCTGGCTTCTGGAGGAGCGGCGGGTGCGGGTCGAGACCGAGGTCCCGGCCGACCTGCCGGCGGTGCTGGCCGACGCCGGCGCCTTGAAGCGCGCCCTCCAGAACCTCATCGAGAACGCCGTCAAGTACGGCGGGCGGGAGCCCTGGGTCGGCCTCCGCGCCCGCTCGCTCGAGGAGTCGGGCGAGCGCGTCGTGGAGGTCGCCGTCGAGGACCGCGGGCCGGGGATCTGCCGCGAGGACCTGCCCTTCCTCTTCGAGCCCTTCTACCGCGGGCGCGAGGCGGCGGCGGGCACCGTCCCCGGCAGCGGCCTGGGATTGAGCATCGTCCGCCAGGTCGTCCGCGCCCACCGCGGCCGGGTGACCGTCGCCTCCGGCGGTCCGGGGCGGGGAAGCGCCTTCACCCTCCGTCTGCCGGCGCTGCCCCAGGGGGAGGCCGGATGACCACCCGCGACCCCGCATCGCCGCCGATTCCTGCGCCGCCCGCTTCGCCGGCCTTCAGCCGCCGCATCCTCCTGGTCGAGGACGAGCCGAGCCTGGTGCTCACCCTGACCGACCGCCTGGTCAGCGAGGGTTATCAGGTGGAGACCGCGGGCGACGGCGAGTCGGGCCTCGCCCGCGCCCTCGAAGGGTCGTTCGACCTCGTCCTCCTCGACGTCATGCTGCCGGGCGACGACGGCTTCACGGTCTGCCGCAACCTGCGCAAGCACGGCCTCGAGGTCCCCATCGTCATGCTGACGGCGCGGGGGCAGGTGGTCGACCGCGTGGTGGGGCTCAAGCTGGGCGCCGACGACTACGTCACCAAGCCGTTCTCGATGATCGAGCTCCTCGCCCGCATCGAGGCCCTCTTCCGCCGTTCCCGCACGCCGCTCTCCGCCCCCAGCGAGACCTACGCTTTCGGCGGCGTGCGGGTGGACTTCCGGCGCTCCGAGGTCTTCCGCGACGGCGCGCCGGTCGCCGTCTCGGCCCTCGAGTTCAAGCTGCTCGCCTACTTCATCCAGCGCCGGGGGAGCCTCCTGACCCGCGACGAGCTGCTCGACAAGGTCTGGGGGTACGACGCCATCCCCGCCACCCGCACCGTCGACGTCCACGTGGCCTCCCTGCGCCAGAAGCTCGAGCGCCAGCCGTCGCGGCCGGAGTTCATCGTCACCGTCCACCGGCGCGGCTACCGCTTCGCCGGCTGACGCCCTGCCCGCGCCGACGTGCGATATGCTTCGGCGCCAGCCATGGCGCAGCCGGGGATCTTCGACTACATCAGGGAGGCGTTCCGGGTCCCCTACAACCTCATCCTGATGAGCGGCGGCCTCCTGGCGGGCGTGGTCTCGCTCCACCCCCTGGCCGTCTGGCCTCTCGCCGCCGCCATCGAGATCGTCTACCTCCTGACGCTCGCTCACAACCCGCGCTTCCAGCGGGTGGTGCAGGCGCGCAGCCAGGGCCGGCAGCTCGCCGATTCCGGCGAGGTGGCGGCGCAGCTGGTCGCCACCCTCTCGGCCGACCGCCGGCAGCGCTTCGCCGGCGTGCGGGAGCGCTGCCTCGAGCTGCAGCGCTCGCTCGCCAACAGCGGCGTCGGCAACACCGCCGCCAACGATCACGTTTTGGGCGCGCTGCTCGACGACCAGCAGACCGACAGCGTCAACAAGCTCCTCTGGGTCTTCCTCCGCACCCTCGCCTACGAGCAGGCGCTGGCCGGTTTCTGCGGCGCCGTGCGGAGGAAGGAGATCGCGGACAGCCTGGCGCAGGCGCAGGGCGAGCTGCAGCAGACGACTCTATCCGACAGCATGCGCGCCGCCTACGGCGAGAACGCCGAGGTGCTCCAGAAGCGGCTGCAGAACCTGGAGAAGGCGCAGGAGAACCTGGAGAGCCTGCGGGCCCGCCTGTCGCGGATCGAGAACTCCATCCTGCTCATCCAGGAGCAGGCCCTGACCCGCAGCGATCCCGCCTTCATCGAGGCGGAGGTCAAGGCGGCGACCGCCGGCCTCTCCTCCTCCGAGGAGATGCTGAAGCTGATGGAGCTCCCGTCGCTGCAGCCGGTGCCCGGCGGTCCGACCCCCGAGTTCCTCTCCTCCTCCTCATCGTCGGGAAGGGCGCGGGAGAAGGCGTGAAGGAAGGAGAAGGGATGAGCAACGTGCAGGAGCTCATGATGGCGGTGGTGGCGGACGACGGCGAGGCGGTGGGGCGCCTGCTGGCGGCGG
>DATNKQ010000095.1:0-9414 GCA_035603315.1 Thermoanaerobaculia bacterium | reverse complement strand
CCCCGCCCGCTACGAGCAGGCGAAGGACCTCCCCGGCGCCCGCCGCTGGTCGCGGCCGGAGGAGAAGGTGCTCGTCCACATCTCGAACTTCCGGCCCGTCAAGCGGGTGCTCGACGTGGTGGCGGTGTTCGAGCGCGTCCTCCGCCAGGTGCCCAGCCGCCTGCTGATGGTGGGCGACGGGCCCGACCGGCCCATCGTCGAGCAGTACTGCCGCGAGCACGGGATCTGCCAGGCCATCACCTTCGTCGGCAGCCTGCCGCTGATCGAAGAGGTGCTGGTCAAGGCCGACCTCTTCCTCCTCCCCTCGGAGACCGAGTCCTTCGGCCTAGCGGCCCTCGAGGCCCTCGCCTGCAAGGTGCCGGTCATCGCCACCGAGGTCGGCGGCCTGCCCGAGGTGGTCGTCGACGGCGAGTGCGGCTTCCTGCGGCCGGTGGGAGACGTCGAGGGGATGGCGGCGGCGGCGCTCCGCTTGCTGACCGACGACGACCTGCGGCAGCGCTTCGCTGCCGCCGGCCGGCGGCGGGCTGTCGAGGTCTTCGCTCAGGACGCCGTCGTCGCCCGCTACCGCCAGATCTACGAGCGGGTCCTGTCTCCGACGCCCCCGCCGGCTCCGGCCGCGCCGCGGTGAGAGTCGCCGCGCTGCCGGCCGAGGGCGAGATCCGCGAGAAGGGCTCGCGCTTCTTAGCCGTCCTGCGCCCGGTCGCCGGCGAGGAGGAGGCGAAGAGCGCGCTCGCGGAGCTGGCGCGCCGCTTCCCCGACGCCACCCATCGTTGTTGGGCCTGGCGGCTCGGCCAGCCGCCGCGCGAGCGCAGGTCGGATGCCGGCGAGCCGGCGGGGACGGCCGGCGTCCCCATCCTGCGGGCGCTCCGCGGCGCCGAGCTGTGGGGCGTGCTGGCGGTCGTCGTACGCTGGTTCGGCGGCGTCAAGCTCGGCAAAGGGGGGCTCGCCCGCGCCTACACGGCTGCCACCCAGGAAGCCCTCGTCCGGCTGGCTGCCCTAGGCGGCATCGCCGAGCGGACGCCGGCCGTCACGCTCACCTTGGAGGTCCCCTATGAGCGGCTGGGCGCGGTGAAACGCCTCCTCCACCCTCCCGAGGTCGAGCTCATCGAGGCCGAGTACGGTGTGCGCGCGCGGCTGGTCCTCAGGGTGCACGCGGCGCGCAAGGAGACGCTGGAGGAGTCGCTGGCTGGGCTGGGAGTGCCGAAGCCGCCGGCTTGAGCCGCTCGAGAGCGGCCCAATTTAGCGACCGCTGTCGGCTCGCCGCGTTCCTTGTGAACCGATTTGGCGTTGTGTAGACTGCCGGGCGAGCAGCTTCTGAATTGTCAATCGAAAGGAGAGGTTTGCGATGAGTGAGCCGAGCGTCCCGCCGCCCCCGAGCTACACGCCTCCTCCGCCCCCGCCCGCCTCGGGGACCGTCAGCCCGAACCGCAACCTGATGATCGTGCTGTCGTACATCTGGATCCTCTTCCTCGTTCCCCTGCTGGCCGAGAAGAACGACCCGGAGGTGCAGTGGCACGCCAAGCACGGCGCCGTCATCACGGTCACCGAGATCATCGTCTGGATCGCCGTCTGGATCCTCTCGATGGTGACGGCCTTCGTCCACCTGGGCTGCGCGGGCTGCTTCCTCCACCTGGGCGTGTGGATCGCCTTCCTGGTGCTGCGCATCCTCTGCATCATGAAGGGCGTCAGCGGCCAACGCTTCATCATTCCTGGCATCAGCCAGTACGCCGACCGCTTCTGATGTGACAGCTACCGGGCGGAGCCTCGAGGCTCCGCCCGGCCGCCTCGACCGCGGAGGTTCGCCATGACGACGGCCGAGCCCGGAGCGCCCCCCCAGCCAGGGCCGAGCACGCAGGCGATCACCGCCCTCATCGTCGGCATCCTCAGCATCGTCACCTGCTGCGGCGTGATCCTGAGCCCCATCGCCTGGTACCTGGGCAGCCAGGAGCTCAAGGCGATCCGCCAGGGGCACTCGCCGGCCGCCGGCGAGTCCATCGCCAGGGTGGCCTGGATCCTCGGCCTCGTCGGCACGATACTCCTCCTCTTCGGCATCCTCTGGACCTTCTTTTGGGGGGGAATGGCGGTGCTGAGCAGTTTCCTCAACCGGTGAGGCCGCCGTTGCCCGGCATGCGCGCCATCTCTGCGACAACGAAGGTGAGGCCGGCCTTCCTCTGGGCGGCGGCCGGCCTCCTCGGTCTGGCGGGCCTCGTCGTCCTCCACCTCTGGGCGCCTCCCGACGATCCCCGCCTAGCGATCTGCCTGTCGCGCCGACTGCTGGGGATTCCCTGCCCCACCTGCGGCATGACCCGCGCCCTGGCGCACCTCGCCAAGGGTGAATGGCGGGCGGCGCTCGCCCTCCATCCCCTGGCCCCGCTCGTCCTCGTGGAGCTCGTTTTGGGCTGGATGCTTTGGGGCTGGAAGGCCTGGGGGTCGGTCCTGGCTGGCCGCCTGCCGCGCGTCTGGAGCCGGCTGGACCTCGTGCTGGCGGCCAACGGCGCCCTCTTCTGCGCCCTCTGGCTGGGGCGCCTGGCGAGTGGCACTTTGCCGCGCTGAGCGGCTTCCGCTAGGCTGACGAGATGGAAGTCGAAGACCGCCGCCGGCTGCGCAAGGCCGTCATTCTCCTCGCCCTCGCGGTCCTCCTGGGCTTCGATCTCGCGCGCCCGGCGCACAGCCAGGTGACGGCGAAGGCGCTCCTCGGGGCGATCCACCTCTACCAGGCGACCCTCTCGCCCCACATGTCCGGTCTCGGCGTCCACTGCCGCTTCCAACCCACCTGCAGCCACTTCGCGGTAGGAGCGATCCAGAAGGACGGCGCTCTCGTCGGAACGCTCCGCGCCGCCGGCCGCGTCGTCCGCTGCGGCCCCTGGACCCCGATGGGCACCTACGACCCTCCCTAAGCTGCGGACGGCGGCAGGTCGAGCGAGGACGGAGCGCAACTGTTTGAGCCCGCCAGGGCGAGTTTGAGCACCGCCCGCAGCTTGATCTGCCGCCGATCCGCGGCTACTTGGAGAGCGCAAAGGCGACTTTTTCCAGCAGCGGCCCGAAGCGCTCGGGATCGAGGGTGACGAAGAGCGCCTGCGCCTCGGCGAAGGGGGCGCCGCGCTCGTCGAGCAGGCGGCCGCGGGTCCACACCTTGCGGCCTTCGACGCGCTCCACCCAGGCTTCGAGCAGGGTGTCGGTCCCCAGGGGGAGCATGCGGCGGAAGCTGGTGTCCAGCTGCACGGCGACGACGACGTGCCCGGCCATCCAGGCGGCGGCGCCCATGGCTTCGTCGAGGACCGCCGCCATGCTGCCCCCGTGCGCGTGTCCCGGCGGGCCCGCCGCGCCGGGTCCGAACCAGGCGCGGCCGACGAGCGGCCGCGGGTCGTCGCGTCGGAAGTAGCGCACCCGCAGGCGGTCTCCCTCGGGGTTGCCGGAGACGAACGATCCCCTTCCCCCCTCCAGGCGCGGCGGCTCGACCGGGGTCCAACCCGGCTCGGGAATCACCTCGGGCGCCGACGTCTTCATCGCTGCCGCTGAACCTCTTGCCTTCCGAGAGGTCGCCCGGATGTAACCGGTTTCTCTTTCCCGAGACTATAATGCCTTGGCTGCTTCCGGCACGTCGCGCGCGCCGCGCGAGGGCCGGGGCAATCCGCCGGCAGGAGCTTTCGTATCTCTTCCTCTCTCAACCGGCCTCCCGCCGCCGCGGACACGGCGGCGGCTGGGGCCGCCGTCCCCGGTCCCCGTCCGCTGCTCGAGAGCGAGCAGTGGTTCCAGGCGCTCGCCGAGACAACCGCCACCGCCATCCTCGTCTACAGCCCCGAGCGGGTGTATTACGCCAACCACGCCTGCGAGGTGATGACCGGCTACTCGGTCGAGGAGATCCTGGCGATGGGGCCGGGCGACCTCGTCCACCCCGAGTTCCGGCTGCTGGCGCGCGAGCGGCTGGCCGCCCGCCTGCGCGGCGAGGCGGTCCCCGGCCGCTACGAGATCAAGCTCCTCACCAAGGCCGGCGCCGAGCTGTGGATCGACCTAGCCGCCGGCCGCGTCGAACGCGACGGCGAGTTGGTGGGCTTCGGCACCTTCTTCGACATCACCGAGCGCAAGCTCGCCGACGAGGCGCTCGCCGAGGAGCGGGAGCGGGCGGAGGTGACCCTTGCCTCGATCGGCGACGGCGTCATCCGTACCGACGCCGCCGGGATCATCGACTACCTGAACCCGGTCGCCGAGCGGCTGACCGGCTGGCCCGCCGCGGAGGCGGTGGGAGCGCCGATCGCCCGCGTCTGGAACGTCGTCGACGAGGCCGGCAGGAGGCCGCTCATCGGCGCCGTCGACCGCTGTCTGCGGGAGGGTCGGGTGATCGATCCGCCCGGCCACTCGCAGCTCATCCGCCGCGACGGCGAGGAGTTTGCGATCCGCGACTCGGTGGCGCCGATCCGCGATCGCCAGGGGCGCATCGCCGGCACCGTCCTCGTCTTCCGCGACGTCACCGAGCTGCGCGGCATGGAGCGCGAGATGAGCTTCCTCGCGCAGCACGACCCCCTGACCGGCCTCATCAACCGCCGCGAGTTCGAGCACCGGCTGCAGCGGAGCCTCGAGACCGCCGTTGCGGAGAGCCGCCGGCACGCCCTCCTCTACCTCGACCTCGACGAGTTCAAGCTCGTCAACGACACCTCCGGCCACCTGGCGGGCGACGAGATGCTCAAGGAGGTGACGGCGGTCCTCGCCGCCGGGCTGCGCAAGGGCGACGTCCTGGCGCGCCTGGGCGGCGACGAGTTCGGGATCCTCCTCGAGGACACGCTGCCAGAGCGCGCGCGGGCGATCGCCGAGGGTCTGGTGGCGGCGGTCCGGGCCTTCCGCTTCGTCTGGCAGGAGCAGATCTTCGACCTCGGCGCGAGCATCGGCCTGGTGCTGATCGCCGATGACAGCGGCGACATGAGTCAGGTGCTGTCGGCGGCCGACGCCGCCTGCTACATCGCCAAGGAGAGCGGCCGGAACCGCGTCCACGAGTACCAGCCGGACGACACCCTGGTCGCAGTCCGCCATGGCGAGATGCAGTGGATCCGGCGCATCCACAAGGCCTTCGAGGAGAAGCGCTTCTGCCTCTACCAGCAGCGCATCCAGCCGCTGGCGCGAGAGGCGGCCGCCGGCGCCCCGGAGCCGGTGTTCAGCGAGATCTTCATCCGCATGCGCGACGAGCAGGGCCGCCTCGCCTCGCCCTCCGCCTTCGTCCCCGCCGCCGAGCGCTACCACCTCATCCCCTCGATCGACCGCTGGGTGGTGCACGCCGCCTTCGAGGCGCTCGGCCGGCGGGCGGCGGACGCCCGCGGCGACGGCGGCTCGCGTTTCGCCATCAACCTCTCGGGGCAGTCGATCGGCGAGGCCTCGTTCCTCGATTACGTCTTGGCCGAGCTCCGCGCCAGCGGCCTCGCCCCGGACCGCATCTGCTTCGAGATCACCGAGACCGCGGCGGTTGCCAACCTCGCCCGCGCCACCCGCTTCATGGCGGCCCTGAAGGCCCTCGGCTGCCGCTTCGTGCTCGACGACTTCGGCAGCGGCCTCTCCTCCTTCGCCTACCTGAAGAACCTGCGGGTGGATTTCCTGAAGATCGACGGCGAGTTCGTCCGCGGCATGGTCGCCGACCCACTCCAGCGTGCCCTCGTCGAGTCGATCCACCAGATCGGCCACGTCCTCGGCATTCTCACCATCGCCGAGTCGGTCGAGGACCCGGCGACCCTCGAGGTCCTGCGGCGGATCGGCGTCGACTACGCCCAGGGCTACTGCATCGCCGCGCCCGAGCCGCTGGACTGACGCTCGGTAGCGGCCGCCAGCTCCCCAACTCTCAGCCCACGCGGCGGTTCAGCGAGCCCCGGGCGCGGATCTTGCTTCACATCCTCGCGCCCCGAGGGCCTCATGATCGAGCTGTCCATACCGCACGTGCTACGAGAAAAGACCGGTGCCGAAGTGATCGAGATCCGGCGAGCCCCGCTTCGTGACGAGCCGCAGCGGATCAGCGGCTCCCGCCGGCGCTTCCCGGCCGCGGCGATGCCGGCGGTGGCCTGGACCACCAACCGGGAGCTGCGCTTCAGCCCCGGGCCGAGCGGCGCCGGCCCCTCCCTCCTGCCCGACGAGCTCGAGGGGATCAGTCTTTTCGACTGTTTCAATACCCGCGATCCGCAATTCCCCACCATTCGCGCCCACTTCCTCGCCCTCGAAGGCGAATCGGTGCGCTTCGAGCAGGAATGGGGAGGGCGGCTCTTCCGGGCGCAGACCGAGCCGCTCCGCGACGACGACGGACGGATCATCGGCTGCTTCGCCGTCGCCTTGGACATCACCGAGCTCAAGCAGGCGGCGGAGGCCCTGTACTGGGAGAAGGAGCGCGCCCAGGTCACCCTGGCCTCGATCGGCGACGGGGTCATCCGCACCGACGCCTCGGGCCGCATCGACTACATCAACTCGGCGGCCGAGCGGCTGACCGGCTGCGACGCGGGCAGCAGCCTCGGGGCTCCCGTCGGCGAGATCTTCAAGCTCGTCGACGAGCTGACGCGGGAGCCGCTCCGAGATCCGGTCGAGCGCTGCTTCGAAGCCGACGCCGTCGTCGAGTCTCCGGGTCACGCTCTCCTCGTCGGCTGCGACGGGCGGGAGCTCGCGGTGCGCGATTCCGCGGCCCCCATCCACGGGCGCGACGGCAAGCTCGCCGGCGCCGTGCTGGTGTTCAAGGACGTCACGCAGCTCCGCGACCTCGAGCGCGAGATGGTCTATCTCGCCAGCTACGACGCATTGACCGGTCTCATCAACCGGCGGGAGTTCGAGATCCGCCTGCAGCGCGCTATCGCTGTCGCCCAGGCCGAGCGCCGGCAGCACATCCTCCTTTACCTCGATCTCGACGAGTTCAAGGTGGTCAACGACACCTGCGGCCACCTGGCCGGCGACGAGATGTTGAAACAGGTGGCCTCGCTCCTGCGCTCGCGCGTGCGGCACAGCGACCTCCTGGCGCGCCTGGGGGGTGACGAGTTCGGCGTCCTCCTGGAGGATTGCCCGCTGGACCACGCGCGCCAGATCGCCGAGGAGATGCGGTGCGCGATGGGCGAGTTCCGCTTTTCCTGGCTGGATCAGATCTTCGACGTCGGGGTGAGCATCGGCCTGGTCTCCATCGACAGTGGAAGCGGCGACCTGGGGCACGTGATGAGCGGCGCCGACGCCGCCTGCTACGTGGCGAAGGACAGCGGCCGGAACCGCGTCCACGAGTACGAGCTGGACGATACCCTGGTCGCCGTGCGCCACGGCGAGATGCAGTGGATCCACCGCATCCACCGTGCCTTCGAGGATCAGCGCTTCCGCCTCTACTACCAGCGGATCGAGCCTCTCCACGGCGCCTCCGAAGACGAGAAGGCGCGCGGCCTCCTGTGCGAGATCTTCATCCGAATGCTCGACTCCACGGGAGAGCTCGTCGAGCCGACCGCCTTCATCTCCGCGGCCGAGCGTTATCACCTCATCACCTCGCTCGACCGCTGGGTGATCCAGACGGCCTTCCGCGCTCTCGCCGAGGCGCAGCGGAAGGAGCCCGAGCGCCCCCTCCACTTCGCCATCAACCTCTCCGGCCCATCGATCTCGGAGGAGGCCTTCCTGACGTTCGTCATCGCCGAGCTGATGGAGAGCGGCGTCGACGCGCGGCGCGTCTGCTTCGAGATCACCGAGACGGCGGCCATCAGCAAGCTCGACAGCGCCATGCGCTTCATCGCGGTCTTGAAGGAGAGGGGCTGCCGCTTCATCCTCGACGACTTCGGCAGCGGCCTGTCGTCCTTCGCCTACCTGCGCGACCTGCCCGTCGACTTCCTGAAGATCGATGGCGAGTTCGTCCGCGGCATGGTGGACGACCCCGTCAAGCGCGCCCTCGTCGAGTCGATTCACCAGATCGGCCACGTAATGGGGATCGCGACGATCGCCGAATGCGTCGAGGATGACGAAACCCTGCTGGCCTTGAAGGAGATCGGCGTCGACTACGCCCAGGGCCACTTCCTCGCCCGCCCCCAGCCGCTGGTCAACGATTAGGGCCCGGCCAGAATCTCCATCGTCCCCTCGCTCATCAGCACCGAGGAGCCGCCGACGCGGACGGCGGCGATCTCGCCGGCGCGCTTGTCGATCTCCAGGTGGAGGAGGCTCGGGCGCCCCATCTCGAAGCCCTGCTCGACGACCCACCGCCGGGTGCCGGTGACGGTGTTGTCGCGCGCTCCGAGGTAGCCGCCCAGGGCCGCCACGGCGGAGCCGGTCGCCGGGTCCTCGGCGATCCCCAGGGCGGGCGCGAACATGCGGGCGCGGAGGTCGGAGCCGGGAAGCTCGGGATCGGGGGCGAAGACGTAGATCTCCGGCCCGCCGGTCCCGGGGAAGAGGGCCTCGAAGCGGTCGGTGCGGGCGCGCGCGCGTCGCACGGCGTCGCGATCGCGGAGGGGGACGAAGAGGAACGATAGGCCGCAGGAGACGTTCGTCGGCGGGTCGCCGCCCAGGTCCTCGACCGCCAGCGAGAGCATCTCGGCGAGCGCCGCCGCAGGGGGCGGCGGCGGGCCGAAGACGGGGAGGAGAGCCGCCTGGAGCTGCGCGAAGACCGGCACGCCGCCGCGCGACCGCACGGTGACGGCGACGGGACCCACCCCTTCCTCCAGAACGATGCCCGTCTCGTCGCCGGCGAGCGGGATCTCGCCGATCGCCGCCAGCACGTGAGCGGTGCCCACCGTCGGATGGCCGGCGAAGGGCAGCTCCTTGGCGGGGGTGAAGATCCGCAGCCGCCGCGTGTGCCGCGGGTCCTCCGGAGGCAGCACGAAGACCGTTTCCGAGAGGTTGAACTCGCGCGCCACCTGGAGCATGCGCTCCGCGGAGATCGCCCGCGCATCGGGGAAGACGGCGAGCGGGTTCCCCCCGAAGGGGCGGTCGGTGAAGACGTCGGCGGTCAGGAAGCGGTGGCGCATCGCCGCATTCTAACCGCGGCGCCGGGCGGAGTCGTCCGCCGCGGTATGCTGGCAACGCGGACAGAGCGTCCGCGCATTTCATCCATCCAAGAAAGAGGAGACGTCATGTCGGTAGCCAAGGTCACGGAAATCACCTCCGAGTCGCCGGAGAGCTTCGAGAAGGCCATCCAGGAAGGTATTGCCCGCGCCACCAAGACGCTCAAGAACATCAAGAGCGCCTGGGTGAGCGAGCAGCACCTGTCGATCGACAACGACAAGATCGTCGGGTACCGCGTCAACATGAAGCTGGTCTTCCTGCTCGAAGAGCCCAGGTAGCAGGAGGCGGGTAGGCGCCCCCGCCCAGGGGCGCCGTGCACGCCGCCGGGCCAAAAGAGTTGTCGTCTCCGCTAGTGTTGCAGGCTCGCTCGGATAGATCCGACTTCAACCGGGGCACGCGGTAGAATCGAGAAGAAAATCGGAGGAGCTGGCCATG
>DATNKQ010000094.1:0-5828 GCA_035603315.1 Thermoanaerobaculia bacterium | reverse complement strand
CCCGGGCGGGGGCAAGCCCCGCCCCTACATACAGCAAGAGCCGGACAGACAACCTCGCCTACGTCATCTACACTTCGGGCTCGACCGGCCGCCCCAAGGGGGCGATGAACAGCCATCGCGCCATCGTCAACCGCCTGCTCTGGATGCAGGAGGTCTTTCCCCTCACGCCCGCCGACGCCGTCCTCCAGAAGACGCCGTTCGGATTCGACGTCTCGGTCTGCGAGTTCTTCGCCCCCCTGATCGCCGGCGCCCGCCTGGTCGTGGCCATGCCCGGCGGGCATCGGGACAGCGCCTACCTCGCGAGCCTGATCGCCAGCGAGAGAGTGACGGCCGCCCACTTCGTGCCTTCCATGCTGCGGGTCTTCCTGGCCGAGCCGAAGCTCGCCGCCTGCACCGGGCTCCGGCGGGTGATCGCCAGCGGCGAGGCGCTCCCCTTCGACCTCCAGGAGCGCTTCTTCCAGAGCCCCTTGACCGGCGCCGAGCTGCTCAACCTCTACGGTCCCACCGAGGCCGCCGTCGAGGTCACCGCCTGGCGCTGCCAGCCCGCCGGCGCTCAAAACGCTATTCCGATTGTGCCGATCGGGCACCCCATCGCCAACCTCCGCATCCACCTGCTCGACGCCCGCCTGCGGCCGGTGCCGGTCGGCGTTCCGGGCGAGCTCCACATCGGCGGCCTGGGTGTGGCGCGGGGGTATCTCGGCAGGCCCGGGCTGACCGCCGAGCGCTTCGTGCCCGACCCCTTCGCGAGTGGCGCCGGGGAGATCGGGGCGCGCCTCTACCGCACCGGCGACCTGGCGCGACGGCGGCGCGATGGCGCCGTCGAGTTCCTCGGCCGCCTCGACCACCAGGTCAAGGTCCGCGGCGTCCGCGTCGAGCTCCAGGAGATCGAGGCGGCGCTCGGCCTCCATCCGGGAGTGCGCGAGGCGGCGGTCGTGGCGCGCGCCGAGGCGGGCGGCGCCGACCTTCGCCTCGTCGCCTACGTCGTGCCCGCGCCAAGCGCCCCGCCGCCCGCGTGGAGCGAGCTGCGCGATTTCCTCCTCGCCCGCCTCCCGGAGGCCATGGTGCCCGCGGCCTGGGCCGCCCTCGACGCCCTCCCCCTGTCGCCCAACGGCAAGCTCGACCGCCGATCGCTGGCGGCGCTGCCGATAGTTGCAGCAGGGGCGGCAGGGGTCGAAACGGCGGGGAGCGGGGCCGCCGATGGTGGGGCGGCGCCCCTGACGCCCCTGACTCCAATCGAAGAGCTGCTCGCCGGCATGTGGACCGAGCTCCTGGGCGTGGAGCGGCCGGGGCGCGACGACGGCTTCTTCGCCCTCGGCGGGCACTCCCTCCTCGCCATGCGTCTGCTGTCGCGCCTGCGCGAAGCGCTGGGCGTCGAGCTGCCGCTCTACGAGCTGTTCGCGACCCCGACGCTCGGCGGCCTGGCGGCGCGCATCGCGGCCGGTCTGGGAAAGATGGGGGAGGGGGAGGAGCAGGAGGAGGGGGACGTCCCGCCGCTCCGCCCCGTCCCTCCGGAGGCCCGCGAGCGCGGCCTGCCGCTCTCCTTCGCCCAGGAGCGGCTCTGGTTCCTCGATCGCCTGGAGCCCGGGACCCCCCTCTACAACATTCCCTTCGCCCTTGAGCTCGCAGGCGAGCTGGCGGTGCCGGCGCTTGCCTGGGCGCTCGCCGAGATCGTGCGCCGGCACGGGGTTCTCCGCACGACCTTCCGCGTTACGCCCGACGGACCCGTGCAGGTGGTGGCGCCGCCCGTTTCGGATGTCCCCATGGAGCTGCCGCGGGTCGACCTCCATGGCCTGAGTGCTCTCGGCGGACGCGAGCGGCACGAGGCGTCGCGGCTCGCCCGCGCCGAGGCCGAGCGGCCCTTCGACCTCGCGCACGGGCCGCTCCTGCGCGCCCTCCTCCTGCGTCTTCCGGCGGAAGCGGCGCCGCGCCATCTCCTCGTCCTCACCCTGCACCACGTCGCCGGCGACGGCTGGTCGCTGGAGATCCTCCGCCGCGAGCTCGGCGCCCTCTACGAGGCCTTCGCGGCGGGCGCGCTGTCGCCCCTTCCCCCGCTGCCCGTCCAATATGGCGACTTCGCCGTCTGGCAGCGCGCCTGGCTCACGGGCGAGCGGCGGGAGCGGCAGCTCGCCTACTGGCGGCGGCAGCTCGCCGGCGCCCCCGGCTTCCTCGAGCTGCCGCTGGCGGGTCCGCGGCCGGCCCTCCAGACCCACCGCGGGGCGCGGCGGACCCTGCCGCTGCCGGCGGCGACCGCCGAGGCCCTGGCGGCGCTTTCGCGGCGCCAGGGCGTCACCCTCTTCATGACCCTCCTCGGGGCCTTCAAGGTCCTCCTCTACCGCCACACCGGCCAGGCGGACCCGGTGGTGGGCTCGGCCGTCGCCAACCGCGGGCGGGTGGAGGTCGAGGGGCTGATCGGCCTCTTCGTCAACCTGCTGGCTTTGCGCGCCGGCCTGGCGGGCGATCCGCCCTTTGCGGAGCTGCTCGGGCGGGTGCGCGAGGCGACCCTCGGCGCCCACGCCCACCAGGACCTGCCGTTCGAGCGGCTGGTCGAAGAGCTGCAGGTGGAGCGCGACCTCTCCCGCCACCCGCTGGTGCAGGTCGTCTTCTCCCTCGATCATGCGGCGTCCGGCCGCGCCTTCGGCAGGCCGGTCGAGGTCGACCTGGGGACCGTCAAGTTCGACCTCTCCATGACGATCGCGGAGGCCCCGGAGGCCCCGGAGATCAGCCGCGGGCTGCGGGCGGCCATCGACTACAACGTCGACCTCTTCGACGGGGCGGCCATCGCCCGCCTGCTGGCCGCCTTTGCCGCCCTCTTAGAAGGCGCCGTCGGCGATCCCGGGCGCCGCCTCCTCGACCTGCCGGTCCTGCCGGAGTGGGCGCGCCACCAGATCCTCAGCGAGTGGAACGACACGCGGGCGGACGGCGGGCCGGACGTCGCTATCCACGAGCTCTTCGCGGCGCGGGCGGCGCGGCAGCCCGCCGCCGCCGCCGTCGTCTTCCAGGGCCGGACGCTCACCTACCGCGAGCTCGACCGCCGCGCCGGCCGGCTGGCCCGCGAGCTGGCGGCGAGGGGCGCCGGGCGGGGCGACCTCGTCGCCGTCTACCTCGACCGCGGCCCCGAGATGGTCGTCGCCGTCTTGGCCATCCTGCGGACGGGGGCGGCCTACCTGCCGCTCGCCGCCAGCTTCCCGCCCGAGCGCATCCGCTGGATCCTCGCCGCCATGGGGGTCGTTCACATCGTCACCCATCTGCCGCGGCTCGCCGAGGTGGAGGCCATCGGCAGGCTGACGCCGCTGCCGCACGTCGTCTGCCTGGGGGCGCCCGACGAGCCGGCGGAGTCGACAGAGCTGGACGGGACGCCCGGCGTGCCGTTCGCCCGCGGGCTGCCGGCCGCCGGCCCGGACGACCTCGCCTACATCCTCTTCACCTCGGGCTCGACGGGCACGCCGAAGGGGGTGATGGTCCGCCACCGGCCGGTCGTCAATCTGATCGAGTGGGTCAACCGAACTTTCGAGGTGGGCCCGTCGGACCGCCTCCTCTTCGTCACCGCGCTCTCCTTCGACCTCTCCGTCTACGACGTCTTCGGCATCCTGGCGGCGGGGGGGAGCGTGCGCATCGCCACCGCGGCCGAGGTGCAGGACCCGCAGCGCCTGGCGCGCATCCTCCGCGAGGAGCCGATCACCTTCTGGGACTCGGCGCCGGCGGCGCTGTAGCAAGTGGCGGGGTTCTTCCCCTCCGCCGCCGTCTCCGCACCGCTCCGGCTGGTCTTCCTCTCCGGCGACTGGATTCCCGTCGGCCTGCCGGACCGCGTCCGCGGCGCCTTCCCGGGAGCGCAGGTGGTCGCCCTGGGCGGCGCCACCGAGGCGACGGTGTGGTCCAACTTCCATCGCGTGGAGGCGGTCGACGCCGCCTGGAAGAGCATCCCCTACGGCCGGCCCATCGCCAACGCCCGCTATCACGTCCTCGATCCCCGCCTCGCGCCCTGTCCGGTAGGCGTGCCCGGCGACCTCTACATCGGCGGCATCGGCGGCCGTTGCCTCTCGCTCGGCTACGCCCAGGAGCCGGCGCTGACCGCCGCCCAGTACCTCCCCAGCCCGTGGGGCGACGAGCCGGGGGAGCGCCTCTACCGCACGGGCGACCGCGCGCGCCATTGGGCGGACGGCACCCTGGAGTTCCTGGGGCGGGTCGACAACCAGGTCAAGGTGCGCGGCTTCCGTATCGAGCTGGGGGAGATCGAAACCGTCCTCGCCGGCCATCCCGGGGTGCGCGAGGCGGTGGTCCTGGCGCGCGAGGACACCCCCGGCGATCAGCGCCTGGCTGCCTATTTCATTCCCGCCGGCCAGCCGGCGCCCGACCCCGCGCTCCTGCGCCGCTTCCTCGCCGAGCGGCTGCCCGACTACATGGTGCCGGCGGTCTTCGTGGCGCGCGCGAGCTGGCCGCTCTCGCCCACCGGCAAGCTCGATCGCCAGGCCCTCGCCCGCTCGACGCCCGCGGCGCCGACATCGAGACGGGCGCCGGTGGCAGTCCCCGCGCCGGCAGCCGCCCCACCCGCAGCCCCTCCGCAGACGGCCGCGCTCGAGCGCACCCTGGCCGCCGTCTGGGAGGAGGTGATCGGCGTCTCAGGGGTCGGCCCCGGCGACAACTTCTTCGACTTGGGCGGCCACTCGATGCTGATGGTCCGCGTGCAGGCGCGCCTTCTGGAGGTACTCGGCCGCGAGCTGTCGATCGTCGACCTCTTCCGGCACCCGACCGTCGGCGCTCTGGCGACCTTCCTGAGCGAAGGGGAGCGCGCCGATGTAGCGCCCGCCGCCGCCCCGCTCGCCGTGCAAAACCGTGCGGTCGCCATCGTTGGCATGGCGGGGCGCTTCGCGGGGGCCGCCGACCTCGACGACTTCTGGACCAAGCTGCGCGACGGCGTCGAGCTCATCCGCTTCTTCTCGCCGGCCGAGCTGGCGGCGGCGGGGGTCGATCCCATTCTCCTCGCCGATCCCGCCTACGTGCCGGCCAAGGGCGCGCTCGCCGGGGCCGACCTCTTCGACGCCGCCTTCTTCGACTACTCGCCGCGCGAGGCCCGCCTCATGGACCCCCAGCAGCGGCTGTTCCTGGAGTGCGCCTGGCAGGCTCTCGAGGACGCCGGCTACGGCGGGGCCGCCGGCCGCGCTGGCGGGGTCGGGGTCTTCGCCGGCCTCGCCGAGAACACCTACGCCCTCGGCCTCTACGCCGATCCGGCGCTGCTCCGCGAGGTGGGCGCCTACCAGGTGGCGATCGCCAACAAGAGCGACTACCTGGCCACCCGGGTCTCCTACAAGCTCGACCTGAAGGGGCCGAGCGTCAACGTGCAGACCGGCTGCTCGACCTCGCTCGCGGCGGTCCATCTGGCCTGCCAGTCGCTCCTCCACGGCGAGTGCCGCCTCGCCCTCGCCGGCGGCGTCTCGGTGCGCGGCGAGGAGGTCTCCGGCTACCTCTACGAGGAGGGCAGCATCGCCTCCCCCGACGGCCACACCCGCGCCTTCGACGCCGCGGCGCGCGGCACGGTGAGCGGCAACGGCGCCGGCGTGGTGGTCCTGAAGCGCCTCGCCGACGCCCTGGCCGACGGCGACACCGTCCACGCCGTCGTCCTGGGCTCGGCGATCAATAACGACGGGGCGCAGAAGGTCGGCTTCACCGCCCCCAGCGTCGACGGCCAGGCGGAGGTGATCGCCCAGGCGCTGGCGGCGGCGGGGGTGGCGGCGGACACCCTCGGCTACGTCGAGGGGCACGGCACCGGCACCGCCCTGGGCGATCCCATCGAGCTCGCCGGCCTCACCCAGGCCTTCGGCGGCAATGGCGGG
>DATNKQ010000071.1:0-2673 GCA_035603315.1 Thermoanaerobaculia bacterium | reverse complement strand
CCGCCGCCGATCCCACCCAGCGCCTGAGCGCGCTGCCGCTCCTGGAGCCGGCCGAGCGGCAGCAGCTGCTGCGGGAGTGGAGCGGCGCGGAGCCGCCCCGGGCCGGCTGGCGCTCGCTGCTCGACCTGCTGGAGGAGGTCGCGCGGGAGCGGCCGGCGGCGGCGTCCGTGGCGGTCAGCGGCGGCGGCGAGAGCCTCACCTATCGCGAGCTCTGCTGCCGCGTGGACCGGCTGGCGGTGGCGTTGCGCGGGCTGGGCGTCGGCCCGGAGGTGCGGGTGGGGGTGGTCGCCGGCCACTCGCTCGACTTCGTCGTCAGCCTGCTCGCGGTGCTCGCCGCCGGCGGCGTCCACCTGCCGCTCGACCCCGTCGCGCCGCCGGAGCGTTGGCGTTGGATGCTGGCCGACGCCGGCCTCGGCCTGGTGTTGACGGAAGGCGCCGCCGCCGGGCTCCCCGAGGTCCCGGGCGTGCGGCTCGTCGACGTGCGGAGCCTGGCGCTCGACGGCGCCGGCGAACCCGACCTCGGCCGCCGGGCGAGCGCCAGCGGCGTCGGTCCCGACAGCCTCGCCTACGTGATGTACACCTCCGGCTCGACCGGCAGGCCCAAGGGGGTGATGATCTCCCATCGCGGTCTGGCCGCCAGCGCCGAGGCGATGCGGTCCGCCTTCCAGCTGGCGCCCGGCGATCGGGTGCTGCAGATCGCCCCCAGCACCTTCGACGCCTCCGTGCTCGACCTTCTGCTGGCGCTCGGCGCCGGCGCCACGCTGTGCGTGGCCGGCGAAGAGGAGCTGGCCGACCTTCCGGCGACGCTCCGCCGGCTTGCCATCACCCATATCTTCATCCCCCCCTCGATGCTGGCCGCCTCGCCGGCGGGGAAACTGCCCGACCTCGCCGGCATCATCTTCGGCGGCGAAGCGGTGCCCCGCAGCATCGCGGATCGCTGGTCGACGGGGAGGCGGATCTACAACCTCTACGGTCCCACCGAGGTGACCATCTGGGCCACCAGCGCGCCCGTTCCGTCCGGCGGCGTCCGGCCGCCCATCGGCCGACCCATCGCCCAGGCCCATGCCTTCATCTTGGCCGGCGCCGGCGAGCCGGTGCCGATCGGCGTCCCCGGGGAGCTCCACCTGGGAGGCGTCGGGCTGGCTCGGGGCTATCTCGGCAGGCCGGACCTGACGGCGGAGCGCTTCGTGCCCGATCCCTTCTCTGGCGAGCGCGGCGACCCGGGCGCCCGTCTCTATCGCACCGGCGACCTGGTGCGCCACCTGCCCGACGGCAGCCTCGACTTCCTGGGCCGTACCGATCAGCAGATCAAGGTGCACGGCGTGCGCATCGAGCCCGGGGAGATCGAGGCGGCGATCGCCCTTCACCCCGGGGTGCGCGAGGCCGTCGTGCTGGCGACTGCAGACTTCGAAAGCCGCCACCTGCTGGCCTGCGTCGTGCCGGCGGAGCCGGGGCTCGACCTCGCCGAGCTCCGCGCCTTCCTGCGCGCCCGCCTGCCCGCGGCCCTGGTGCCGGCGGAGCTCGTCGCCGTCGACGAGATCCCCTTGAACCGCAACGGCAAGGTCGACCGGGCGGCCCTCCTCCAGGCGGTGCGGCAACGCACCGCGCCGGCCCTCGACACCGCGCCGCAGACCGAGGTCGCGATGGCCGTGGCCGAGATCTGGCGGCGGGTGCTGGCGGTCGAGCAGGTGGGCGCCGGCGACGATTTCTTCACCCTCGGCGGCCACTCGTTGCTGGTCACCCGCATGCTCTCGAGCCTGCGCGCGGAGCTGGGCGTCGAGGTGCCCCTGCGCGCCCTCTACGACACGCCGACGCTCGACGCCTTCGCGCAGGTCGTCGAGGAGCGGCTGCTGGCCGCGGTCGATCCCGATCTCCTGACGTTGGAGCTCGAGCAGCTCGCAGCGCTGTCGGACGAAGAGGTGGAGTCGCTGCTCGGGGGAGCCGCGGGATGAGCGAGAGCCTCTCGCCGCTGGCCGGCATCTCGCCCGAGCGGCGGCGCCTGCTGCTGCAGCGGCTGGGCATCCGGCCCGGCGCCGCCGTCCGCGGTGCCGTCATCCCGCGGGCGCCGCGAGACGGCGAGCTGCCGCTCTCCTTCGCCCAGCAACGGCTCTGGCTCCTGCACCAATTGGAGCCGCGGAGCCCGGCCTAC
Source organism: Thermoanaerobaculia bacterium (assembly GCA_035603315.1). Classification (GTDB taxonomy): domain Bacteria; phylum Acidobacteriota; class Thermoanaerobaculia; order Multivoradales; family UBA5704; genus DATNKQ01. The sequence goes on along the minus strand of DATNKQ010000071.1, from coordinate 524 downwards.
AACGTCCCCTTCGCCGTGCGCTTCGAAGGCGGTCTCTCTCCGGCCCTGACGGCGTGGGCGATGACCGAGATCGTGCGCCGGCACGAGGCGCTGCGCACGACGTTCGGGGCGCGCGACGGCGAGCCTCGCCAGGTCATCGGCGCGGCGGCGCCGGTGCCGGCGCCGGTCGTCGAGCTGAGCGCCCTGCCGGCGGCGGCGCGCGAGCGCGAGTCGGCGCGCCTGGCGGCGGCGGAGGCGCGGCGGCCGTTCGACGTCGAGCGCGGGCCGCTGCTGCGCGTCCTGCTGCTGCGCCAGGGGACCGCCGAGCACCTCGCCCTCCTGACGATGCACCACCTGGTGAGCGACGGCTGGTCGATGGGGTTGCTGGTCGAAGAGTTCTGCTCGCTCTATGCCGCCGGCGCCGCGGGGCGGCCGCCGGACCTGCCGGAGCTGGCGATCCAGTACGCCGACTACGCCTGCTGGCAGCGCCGGCAGCTCCGCGACGGCGCCTTCGCGACAGGGCTCGAGTATTGGCGGCAGCGGCT
>DATNKQ010000049.1:0-5379 GCA_035603315.1 Thermoanaerobaculia bacterium | reverse complement strand
GAGCCGCGAGTAGTAAGCGGCGCCACCGTCGGGCGTCAGGGCGACGCCCGAGAACGGGGCGACCGGCGAGTAGCGTGCCTTGGGCAGCCGCTCGGGGACCGCCTGCCGCCCGTCGACCCGGAGGAAGCCGACCGTGTACTCGTCCTCGCCGCCCTGGCGGACGCTGTAGACGATCACCTTGCCGTCCGCCGAGGCATCGAGCAGGTCGACCGAGGTGGAGTGGTCAGGGCTCATGCCGGTGGGATCGAGTAGGACCTGGTCGCCGCCGCCCACCCTCTGGCGGAAGCAGATCGCCGGCTGGCTCGCCCCCGCGGCCCGTTTGACGAAGAAGTAGCGGCCGCTCCGCGCCAGGGGCGCGCTGACAAAGTCGCCGCCGCTGAGCCTGGCGAGGCGCCGCGTCAGCTCCTCCCGCCCAGGCAGGGCGCCGAGGACGGCGTTGGTGTAGGCGTTCTGGGCGTCGATCCACGCCCGCGTCTCGGCGCTCTCCTGGTCCTCCAGCCAGCGGTAGGGATCGCGCACCTGGACGCCATGGAGGGTTTCGACGACGGCCTCGACGCGGGTCGCCGGCGGCCGCATCGGCGCTGGCGAGGTCGCGGCGGCAAGGCTTGCAACGCCCAGGCAGGCGAGCAAGCAGACGGACGTCACCACGCCGGCACGCACTTTTTCCTGGACGGACATGGAGATCCCCCTTCCACCACGGATACGGATCGCGGGGCGTCGGAGTTTCGTTCCGGGGGAAGGGATAGAATCCGGGCGACTCCACGATCTGGAGGGAAGCTCGTGACCGCATCGCCGCGAAGAACGCTAGCTGCGCCCGCCGTTCGCCACCTCGTGGCCCTCGCCGTCCTCGCCGCGTCCTGCGGGCCTTCTTCCCAACCGGCGCCGACGGCCGGCAAGCCGCTCGACGCCTGCGCCATCTTCACCGCCGCCGACGCCCAAGCGGTCCTCGGCGAGCCAGAGGTTGTCGAGATGTCGAGCTTCCTCAACGAGGCCAAGGGCACCAAGGACCCCTCGCAGTGCGGCTACAACGCCGGCTCGGATCCCTCGATCGTGCTGCGGCTGGAGCTCCGCCAGAGCGCCTCTCCGGACCAGGCCCGGAGCGCCCACGAATCGGCCAGGTCGCTCCTCGCGACCTCCGGCGTAAGGGATGTCGCCGGCCTCGGCGATGGCGCCTTCTGGGTCGGCGGCGGCATCGGCCAGCTCCACGTCCTCCATGGCAGCGTCCGGCTCCTCATCACCAGCCAGGTCGGCGAGGGCAAGGACGCTGTCGCCACCGCGAAAGCGGTCGCTGCGAGAGTCCTTTCTCGGATGTAGGGACTACCCTTCTCCGGAGTGGCGCTCGACGAGGAAATCGAGCGCTACCGCCAGGCCTTTGCGGTAGGGCAGCGAGAAGCCGATCACCACGATGGCGGCGAGGACGACGAGGGCTTGGCCCAGCCAGACGATCCGCGGATGGAGGAGGAACATGCCGACGACCAGAGCCCCGGAGAGACCCGCGGTCGTGATGTAAGTGACGAACCAGGTGTCGCCGGTGTGCCGCTCGTAGGCGAGGCCGCACACCGGGCAGCGTTCGTAGAGGCGGTTCCAGCCGCGGAAGAGCCGCCCTTCGCCACAGCGCGGGCAGCGCTTGCGAAGGCCGCGGCCGATGGCCTGCAACGGACGGATGCTTTTCACAGCTCCCCTCGGACGGAGTATAGCGGGGGCCTCCGACGAGTCGCTTGACGAATTGAATATGCCGTATTAGCATTGCGGCAACTCGACGAGGAGGGAATCCGATGAAGAGCCGTCTGCCGCTCGCCGCCCTGTTGTCCGTTGTGGTGGCCTTGCCGGGGAGCGCCCGCGCCGCGCAGTTCCCCGGTCCCGACCTCCATCCCTTGCTCCAGTTCCACGAGCACCGTTTGACGTTCGCGGGACCCGTTCCGCCCCTCTTCCTCGTCGACGATGACCTCCTGGTGACGCGGGGCGGCGGCCTCGTCTACACCCAGGTCGCCGGCGACATCTTCAAGGGGCCCTTCGGCACTCGGGTGGCGCAGGGCGTGGCCACGCCGACGGCCATGGCGAGCCTGCAGACCTCTCTGGGCGCCTCCCATGTCGGCACCCTGGGCGGGGAGTGCCTCTACTCCTTCCCGGGACCCGTCTGGGTCGAGGGCAACGAGTTCGTCATCTCCTGGTACGGCGCCGGCAACCGGACCAGCCGGGTGAGGATCACCGACCAGACCACGCAGGCGCCCTGCTCGCCGGCGGTCGTCACTCTGCTCAACGCCGTCCTCACCTTTCGCGACAGGGCGCTCTCCGATCCCGGGATCACGGTCTTCCGCACTCCCTGAGCTCGCCGCCTAGGCGTCGCCGCGCTCCATCCGCGCCCGCCGGCGGTCGCGGATCGATCCCCAGATGAGCCAGGCGCCGAGGCCCAGGAGGGCGACCGGCCAGAGGTCGATCAGCCAGTCGAGATCGATCGAGAAATAGCGGTCGAGGAGGGCGAAGAGGCCGATGCCGACGAGCAGGATTCCGGCTCCCAGCCCGGCCTGGCCGGCGGCGGGATGGCGCGGCCGATCGAGGAGCCCCAGGTCCTGGGCGTAGCCGTAGTTGATGAGCGCCGCCTGGCGGTAGGCGTCCATCATGTTGAAGAGCCAGAAGAAGGCAAGCGCGAAGCCCGCGAGACCGTGGCCGCGCACGATGATATTGAGCAAGCTCCCGATGATGACGAAGAAGACGAGGCCGCGCAGGTAGAGGCCGTTGTAGATATTTCCCAGACCCGGGAAGGCGGACAGGAAGGCCGCCAGGATGGGATTCTTGGCGCCCAGGCCGGCGGGCAGGTCGGCCTGGCCGGCGACGGGCGGCGAAACGGGGACGGGGGTAGGCGTCGCCGCCGGCTCCCAGCTGTTTTCGAGCGGGTTCATCTCACTCTCCTTCGCGGGCTCGACGGCTCGTGCGGCCCGCGCGATAGGGGTCGGGTAAGGGAAAGAGGACGCTGCGGGGACGGCCTCGACTCAACGGTGGTCCTCCCCAGCGCCTGGTGAAGCTCGCGGGCGATGGCGGCAGACGCCCGGCGGCCGAGGTCGACGGGATTGCCGAACAGCGCCGCGGAAAGGATCGTCAGCAGGTAGCTGGCGGCGATGGCGTAGCGCGGGCTGCGGAGCCACACCGGCAACCTGCCGCGCTTCCGCTCGGCGTGCCCGAGATCGACGAGCCGCCGGTGGAGGCGGTCGGGCAGGGCCAGAGCTGGGACCACGAAGGGCAGGAAGGCAGGTAGCTCCGGTCCTGGCTCATTGGTGGGAGCGACCGCCGTGCCGCGGACACCACCGATGGCGCGCAGCTCGGACCGCAGGCGCTCCGGCAGCGGCAGCCGGATTTCAGCCGCCCGCTCGATGTGCTCCGCCAAGGCGGCGCACTCCGGGCAGCGGCGCCGGTGCGCCGCTCCGGGAGAACCCGCGGCGCCGAGCGAGAAACAGGCGCGGAAGCGACGGCAGCTCCGCTTCAGCATGAGCCCACCGCCAGCGCCGGCTCGGCGGTCCTCCGCGCACCGGTGCTCGCCGCCAGCCGCTCCATGAGGTCGAGACGGGCGCGGTGGAGCCGCGACTTGACGGTGCCGAGCGGCACTTCCAGGTAGACCGCCGCCTCCTCCAGGCGGAAGCCCTGGAGGTCGCACAGGAGCACCACCTCGGCCATGTCCTCCGTCATCTCCTCCAGGGCGCCGTAGACCGCCCGGAGCTGCTGCCGGGCCTGAGCCTCGGCCTGCGGGTCGTCCGCCGCCGGCAGCTGCCGCAGCACCTCGTCCGACACCACCGTCGAGCGGCGCTCGCGGCGCGACCGGCGGTAGTGATCGATGCACAGGTTGCGGGATAGCTTGAGGGCCCAGGCGGCGAGCGGCGATTCGCCGCGGTAGCGGCCGAGACTCTGGTGCAGGCGGAGGAAGATCTCCTGCGTCAGGTCCTCCGCCTCGGCGGCGGTGCCGGCGAAGTGGAAGGCCAGGTTCCACAGCTTCTGGCCGTAGCGGGAGATGATCTCGTCCCAGGCGGCCGGCTGCCCGGCGGCGGCGCGGCGGGCGAGCAGGAGGTCGGGGGTGGGGATCGGGGCAGGCATGAGTGCGCTCTCCCTCCTAGACGGAGACGGGGGCGAAAAGGTTCGCGCGGGCGCTTCCGCTAAGCTCCCGCGGTGACCAACCCGAGCCTCCACGTCGTCCTCGTCGAGCCGGAGATCCACTGGAACACCGGCAACGCCGGCCGCACCTGCCTGGCCGCCGGCGCCCGGCTCCATTTGGTCGCGCCACTCGGCTTTTCGCTCGCCGACCGCGAGGTCCGCCGCGCCGGCCTCGACTACTGGCCACGGGTACGGCCCCTTGTCTGGCCGAGTTGGGAGGACTTCGAGGAGAGTCTGCCCGAGCTCGGCGAGCCCTTCTTCTGGAGCACCGAGGGCGGCCGCAACCTGTGGAGCGTGCGCTTCCCGGAAAGCACCGTCCTCGTCTTCGGCCGCGAGAGCGACGGCCTGCCGGCCGTCCTCCGCGAGCGCCACCGCGACCGGCTGATCGCCATCCCCATGGCCGACCCCGAGCTGCGCTCCCTCAACCTCTCGACCGCCGTCGCCGTCGCCCTCTACGAGGTTCTCCGCCAGCGGCGCGGCTGCTGACGTTCAGCCCACAGTGACCGGCTCCCCCCATCCTCCGCCGCCCGGAGTTTCGAGGATCAGGTGGTCGCCGGGGCCGACTTCGCGGCCGTCGACGGACGCCAGCTCCTCGACCTCCCCGGTGGCCCTCATCAGGGTCTGCCGGCCGCGCGCGCCCGACCCGCCGCCGGCGGCGCCGTAGGGGGCCTCGACGCGGTGCTGGGTGAGGAGCGAGAGCGACATCGGGGCGAGGAAGACGATTTCGCGGACGGCGCCGTCGCCGCCGCGCCACCTCCCCTCCCCGCCCGAGCCGGCGCGAATCGCGAAGCGCTCGAGGCGGACGGGGTAGCGGTGCTCCAGCACCTCGGGATCGGTGATGCGGGTGTTGGTCATATGGGTGTGCACCGCGGCGGCGCCGGCGAAACCGGGCCCGGCGCCGGCGCCGCCGCAGACCGTTTCGTAGTAGCCGAAGCCCTCGTTGCCGAAGAGCAGGTTGTTCATCGTCCCCTGGCTGCAGGCGGCGAGACCGAGCGCCTTGAGGAGTGTGTCGACGATGCGCTGGCTGGTCTCGACGTTGCCGCCGACGACGGCGGGGGCGAGCGCCGGATCGCTCGGAAAGGGGGGATCGAGGATGCCGGGCGGGACGCGGATCTCGACCGGACGGAGGAAGCCTGCGTTGAGCGGCAGCGGCTCGCCGATGAGCAGCCGGAGGACGTAGAGGACGGCGCTCTGCACCACCGCCCGCGGCGCGTTCAAGTTGCCGGGGTGGACGCCGCC
>DATNKQ010000655.1:0-13310 GCA_035603315.1 Thermoanaerobaculia bacterium | reverse complement strand
TCGCCGCCGTTGTTGCCGGGGCCGCAGAAGATCGCCGCCGACTCGGCCTGCGGGTAGACCTCGCCCAGCGCGTCGGCCACCCCGATGGCGGCGTTCTCCATCAGCACCAGCGATGGGATGCCGAGCTCCTCGATGGCGGCGCGGTCGACGGCGCGCATGGCCTCGGCGGTCAAGATCCTCATCCGCCGCTCACCCCCGCGTCCCTGCGCTCGCCGCGGCGGCCGCGGCCGCCCCAGCAGATCGCGGGAGGCGGCCCCAGGTGGCGAGCAGATCGCGGGTGCGCGGGCATCCCAGATCGCCGTCGGCCATCCGCAGGGCGAGACGGCGGAGGTCGTCCGGCGTGTCGACGTCGGCGGCCATGGGGAGGAGCGCGGGCTCGATCCCCAGCTCGCGGCAGCGCTCCAGCGTCTGGGCGAAGACGCGGCCGGTGCTCCAGTCGATCCCCTCGAAGAGCCGCCGCGGGATGCCTTCAGAAACGCCGAGAGCCCGGGCGGCGATGGCGATGAGGTAGTAGCCGCCGTCCTCGGCGGGTCCCAGGACCACCGGCGCCCCGGCCTCCAGGGCCGCGAAGGCGCGGTGGACGACGTCGAGCGGCAGGGTCGGGTGATCGCTCCCCAGGGCGGCGACGTAGGGCGCCTCGCGGGCGGCCTCGGCGAGGGCGGTGTGGAGGCGGGTCCCCAGGTCGTCTCCGCGCTGGACGACGGCGGCGAGGCCGGGATGGAGGGCCGCGGGCAGGTCCTCGCCGGGATCGAGCGCCCAGGCGAGGCGGAGGCCGAAGCTGCCGCCGCGCAGGCGGTCCACCAGGTCGGCGACGAAGGCCCGGTGGAGGTCGGCCGCCTGGGCCGCGGTAAGATCGCCGATCAACCGGGTCTTGACCCGTCCGGCGCGGGCCGGCTTGGTGAAGAGCAGCAGGCGGCGGGCGGCGGGATCGGGCACGGAGGGATTGTACGATGCTCCTCACCCTGCTGACCGACTTCGGCCTGGCGGACTACTACGTGGGCGCGGTCAAGGGGACCGTCCTCTCGCTCGCCCCGGCGGCCCGCATCGTCGACCTCTCGCACGACGTCCCCCCGGGGGACGTCGCCACTGCCGCCTTCCTCCTCGCCGCCGCCGCGCCCTCCTTCCCGCCGGCGACGGTCCACCTGGCGGTGGTCGACCCGGGCGTGGGGACGGCGCGCCGGATCCTCGTCGCCGAGGCCGCCGGGGCGCTGTTCCTCGCCCCCGACAACGGCCTCCTCACCCCGTTCTTCGACCCGCCGGGGGCGGCGCGCCTGCGCGCCGTCGAGCGCCCGGACCTCTACCTCCCGGGGCCGGGGGCGACCTTCCACGGGCGCGACCGCTTCGCCCCCTTGGCCGCCGCCCTCCTGCGCGGCGAGCCGCCGGCGGCCCTGGGAGCGGAGATCGGCGATCCCGTCCGCCTGCCTGGCGAGCCTCCCTGCCGGGAGGGGGGTCTGCTGGTGGGACGGGTCGTCCACGTCGACCGCTTCGGCAACCTGGTCACCGACCTCCCCAGCGCCTGGCTCGAACCTGGCCCCTGCCGCGCCGAGGTCGCGGCCGAGGTCGGCGGGGCCGGCACGCGCATCGCCACCGCCTACGCCGCCTGCTACGGCCAACTGCCGCCGGGCGAGCCCGGGGTGCTGCCCGGCTCGCTCGGCACCCTCGAGCTGGCGCTCGCCGGCGACGACCTGGCCCGCCGCTGGGGGGTCCAGCGTGGCGCCGCGGTGCGCATCCGCGCCGGCCGATGAGTGCAATTGCCTACCTAGGATGGGGTGCTGACGGCGAATGGCGCTAAAATGAGCAACGGGTGTCAGGACCCACGAGCACCGGAAGGGAGCGCACAATGCCGACCAAGTGGGAGTACAAGATCATCAACATCCGCAGCGAGAACTACCGCCTCGATCCCAACGCGGCCACGCAGCTCAACCAGCTCGGCGAGGAGGGCTGGGAGCTGGTGTCGATCACCTCGGTGAACTTCAAGACCGGCGCCACCGACAACATCGCCATGGTCTTCAAGCGGCCGGTCGCCGCCGCCTGAAGAGCGGCCCTCAAGGTCTCGTCAGGTCTTCAACTTCCTCTTCCGCCGCTTGTGGCGGAACCCCGTCACGGCGAGCGCGAAGCCGCCGGCGCCGGCCAGGAGCGCGAGCGCCCAGGCGGCTTTCCTCGGCACGATGCCGAACTCGGTCTCGACGGCGGCGCGCACGTCGGCCAGCCGTTGCTCCGCCTCCCGCCGGCTCTCCTCCAGCCGCATCTCGGCTTGGCGGCGGGCTTCCTCCAGTCGGCTCATGGGATGTCCCTCCGGTAGGCGTCCGCGGCCGGCGGCACCTCGATCGGCCTCTCCTCGCGGAGCAGGCTGTGCTGCCACCAGTCGAGGTGGTCGTCGATGTGCTCGCGCAGACTCTCCAGCGGGTTCTCGAACTGCTGCAGGCGGCGCAGCCCCAGCCAGACGGCGAGCGCAGCCGCGGCGGCGAAGACGCCGAAGACGATGAGCGCCGCCGCCCACACCTGGAGCCAGATGGCGAGCACCGCCCCGAGGGTGAAGATGAGCGCTCCGAGAGTCCAGAAGAGGAGGACGAGGGCGCCGCCCAGGAACGCCAGGCCGATCCACAGGTGATGGCCGGAGCGCGCCAGCTCCTCCTTGAACGCATCGATCTCGGCCCGGAAGACCTCGATCAGCGAGCCGCCCAGGGAGCGGATGAGATCGATCCAACCCACCTTGCCCCTCCCGTTCAACCGACCGCCCGAACCACCCGCTTTGTCATTGCAATTTATCCGCCTGCTTCAACCGCCCCCTCTAGCCTCCAACGTGGACGCCGCGGGCGATGAAGGAGGCGGCAGAGGCGGCGTCGTCCCGGACTCCCACCGCCACCCGGTGCTCGCCGGGACGCATCAGCAAGCTGACGGTGTAAACATAGTACTTGTCCCGAGCGGTCGCAACTTCGCCGTTGGGGATGCTGATCGGCACCCGCGCCTGCTGCACGTCCGAGGTATTGCCGTCGGAGTCCATGGCGGCGACGAAGAAGCGGACGCTGGCGTCCTGGCTCGCCTGGCGGGGGATCAAGACCAGCTTGCCGAGCGGGATCTTCACCTGCACGGGGACGAGGAAGAAACCGTCCTCGCGCTGGCTGCCGTGGCCGAAGTCGAGGCCGATGTGGAGCGGGTTCTGCTCGTAGGGGAACTGCAGCGCCGCGAGCGTCCCGTCGGACATCTGCGACTCCGTGCTCTTGTCACGGTAGCCGTCGCGGTGCCGCAGCACGTAGCCCCTTTTCTTGATCCTGACGTCGATCTTGTGGTACCGGCCGTCGCCGATGTGCGCCGGGGTGTAGCCCAGCGAGTAATAGGTGTTGAAATCGGCGGCGATGCGGCCCAAGTCCGGCTCGATGTTGTTGGTGTTGATCACCGAGATGCCGCCGGTGTCCTCGGCCAGCATCTGCAGCGGCGCCTGCAGGTTCGAGACGTCGACCGAGTCGACGTAGATCCCCTGGCCCGGCGAGCCGGCCTTGCCGTTCTCCGCCGACACCGAGGAGAAGGTGCGCAGGCCGGCGGCGTCGATGGTGTAGAAGGTGACGCGGTTGGCGTTGGCCTGGGAGCCGAGCTCCTTGAAGCGCCGCGAGGCGTCGTACTGGATCGCCTCGTTCATGCTCCCCGAGTTCTCCGGATACTTGTTCTGCACGGCGTAGAAGACGTCCTGGCCGGCGATCATCGGCAGGCCGTCGCTGACGTAGAGGACGGCCTTCCTCCCCGGCATGCCGGCCATGGCGTCCACCATCTTCTTGATGGCGGTGATGGTGAAGGAGAGGTCGTTGAAGACCGACTCGGCGTAGAGGCGGGCGTAGCCGACCGCCTCGGTGGCGTTCTGCGATTCGTCGATGCGGTCGAGGACGCTGCGGCGGTCGGAGTCGGCATGGACGGCGCTGCCGGTGACCGTCTCCTGCTCCAGGAGGGCGGCGGCGATGAGGTCCGAGTCGCTGGTGAAGGTCCGCCGGATGTGGAGCTCGCGGTCGTAGGTGACCAGCATGAGCTGGTCCTGCCGGCTCACATGATCGTGGATGAAGCCCCGCAGCTCGCGCAGCACGCGGTTGCGGTTGAACGGGTGGATGTTGTAGTTGTCCAGGTAGACGATGAGGCGCAGGCGCTGGTCCTCGGGCACCGGCGCCGGGCCACCCACCCGCTCCGGCGGCGGGGCGCCGGGGAGCTGCTCCTCGGGCTGCGCCGAAGCGGTCAGGGGCCGGCCCCCCTCGATGGCGTAGAAGTTGGTGATCGCCATCGGCTTGCCGTCCTCGAGGATCTCGAAATCGTCGCGCGTCAGGCCGGTCACCCGCCGGCCGCCCTTCTTCTCGGTGACGTAGACGTCGACGTTGACGACGCTGACGTCGACGTTCTCGACGAACGCCCCTTCGCCGCCGGCGGTGGCCGCCGCCGGCGATTTTGCGGCTGCGGGAGGCGCCGTTGGCGACTTGGCGGGCGAAGCGGGCGGCGACGTGCGGGGCGCGGCGGCTGCCGGAGCGGGAGCGGCCGGAGGCTTGGCCGTCTGAGCCGTGAGCGGGCAGAGGCCCGCGAGGAGCAGCAGGGAGAGAAGAGCCGTCGTCGTGTGCCTAAGCTTCATGGAGTACCTGTTCTTCTTTCTGTAGGGGCGGGGCTTGCCCCGCCCGGGAGGGGACAAGCCCCTCCCCTACAAGTCCGTGGCGGGGCGCTTTAGCCCCCCTGGGTCGATTATAGAGGACGCGCTGCGGTGGCTCCGGAGGCGTCACTTCGGCGCTAGGTCCGCCTCCGCGGTGAGGATCTTACCGGAGAGCGGATCGAACAGCGCGATCACCAGGTGCTGGTCGACGCGGCGCAGGCGCAGCCGGGTCTTGTAGGGAACGAACTTTCCCGCCGGCGGCGGCTTCTCGAACTGCAGCTTCAGGCCCACCATCGGCACCTCCGAGCGGTTGCCGTCGACGTCCAGCGCCGCCACCCGCAGCTCCAACTCGGCGGCGTACTTGCCGGCGATCGGCACGGTGGTGATGGCGGAGGCGGGGATGGCGACCGAGAGCGGCACCTCGATCTCGTGGCGGCCCGAACGCGCCACCTCCCCCAGCTCGATCGGCAGCTTCTCCGACCCCGGCGGGCTGCCGAAGAGCATGGCGCTCTCGACCATCATCGCCCCTTCGCCCTCCCGCGAGAGGTCGCGGAAGCTGTCGCGGAAGCGCGCCTTCAGGCCGGCGCGCTTGACCTCGACGGTCAGGCCGTGGCGCGCGTTGTCGCCCTTCCGGGTCGGCGTGAACCCCATCCAGTAGTAGGCGCGGGTGTCCTGGGCGGCGGTCTCCAGAGCCGCCGTGCGCAGGCCGGAGAGGAGCGGCTTGCCGCCGGTCTGGCGGGCCACGAAGTCGAGGGTGGCGTGGATCTCCTGCTGGCGGACGGGGAACAGGTTCGTCGACCCCGCCGTCTGCCGCGAGGCGTCGGCGCCGGTGACGTCGAGCCCTTCGACGTCGACGGGATAGACCGTGTAGCCGAGCAGGTTGGCGGTGTCGGCCAGGGGGGCAAGGACCTTGTCGCCCGGCGGCAGCTCGCGCTCCATGATCGGCCGGTTGAGGTTGTTGACCACGTAGTCGCCCGGGTTGAAGGGCCAGCCGCCGTCGAGCAGCAGCATCACCTTGCGGCCGGGCGGCGAGGCGAAGCCGCGCAGGGTCGAGGCCGCCGCCGCCACCGACTTGCCGAGCTGGTCGGTCAGCCGGCGGGCGTAGGAGAGCTCCTCGAGGTCGAGGCGGTCGAAGAAGGCGCCCCGCGGGTTGCGGGCGGTGCCCACCCCCAGGCCGGTGCGGCGCGACGACTCGAAGCTGCGCAGCTCGGCCACCCGTTCGAGACCGTGCGCCGGCCGCCGCATCGCCGCCGTCAGGGCGTGGGAGAGAGCGAGCTGTGAGCCCGTCCAGCTGCTCAGCATGTCGAGCTTCCTGCCGTCGTAGGCGACGATCGCCATGCGGTCCTCGGGGCCCAGGCGGGCGAGGTCGTCCTTGAGCGCGCGCAGCACCTCGTCGCGCCGCTGGGTGATCGAGAAATAATCGTCGACGAACACCAGGTAGCTGGTGCCCACCGGCGTCCCCGGCGCCAGGCTGGGCAGCCCCTTCACCGTCTCCTGCCCCTCGACCGCGACCGGGGCCACGGCGTCGCCGCCCCGCACCTCGGTGAAGTACTCGATCGGCACGTCCTTGCCGTCGACGCGCAGGCGGAAATCGGCGGCCGTCAACCCTTGCACCTTGTTGCCGCTCCTGTCGGTGACCACCACCTCGACGTTCACCACCCGCACCTCGATGCGCTCGCCGAAGAGACTGGCGGGCGCCTGGTCGGCGGGCGGCTGCGCGTTATTGGGAAAGGAGGGGGCGGGCGCCTGGCCGTAGGCAGGGATCGGCGCCATCGCCGCAAGAAGGGCGAGGGATGAAACGGCGGCAAGCCGCCGGACGCGGGAAGATCTCATGGGCGGTTCCTCCGACACGAGCTCGGGCGAGGGTCCACGGCAACCGTTACGGCCGGACCTCCACCTCGTCCCACAGCATAGCGCCGGACGCCGCATCCTGCACGGAGAGGACCAGGCGCTGGGGGGCGCGGCGGAGCTTCACCGTCGTCCGGTAGCGCGCGAAGGCGCCGGCAGCCGGCGCCGCCGGCAGTCTCAGGCGCAGGCGGACGTCGGGCAGGGTCGCACGGCCGCCCCGTTTGTCCAGGGTGGCGAGCGACAGGTTCGCCTCGGCGCGGTAGACGCCGCCCGTCGGCACGAAGGTCAGCGACTCGACGGGCAGGGCGAGGGAGATCGGCAGCTCCAGCGTGCCGCCGCGCGCCTTGGGGTGGGCCGGCTCCCCGAGCTCGACCGCCAGGCGCCGGTCGGCGGCGGCGCCGCCCATCAAGAGCAGGCTCTCCGCCCGCATCGCCCCCGCCGTCCGCGTCGAGACGTCGGAGTAGCCGCTGCGCGAGCGCACCTGCAGACCCGGCCGCCGGACCTCGACCCGCACGGCGTGCCCATGGTCGTCGGCCTTCCACACCGGCGAGAAGCCCAGCCAGTAGAAGGAGCGGGTGTCGGCGACGACGCGGCGGAAAGCGTCCTCGCGGTTGAGGGCGACGGTGCCGCCGGTGGCCTTGGCGAGCGCCTTCAAGGCACCCTCCGCCCCCAGCTGCCAGGAGTTCGAGAGGAAGGCGGGCTGCGGAGTGGGACCGGGCTCCGACATGTCGAAAGCGGCGCCCAGAATGGCGTCCATGCCCGGGACGTTGATGGGATAGAGCGTGTAGCCCAGGAGATTGGCAGTCTGGACGAGCGGCGCGAGAACCCGCGGGTCGCCGGTCCAGGGCCAGCCGCCGGCCAGGAGCATCATGACCTTGCGCCCCGGCGGGCGCGGCAGGCCGCGCAGGACCGCCGCCGCGGCGGACGCCGTCCAGCCGACCGAGTCGGCGTACGACTGCGCGGTCCACACCTGCGAACTGGGGAGCATGGCGATCATGTCCGCCTTGCCGCTGTTCTCGAGCACCCGCGCCTCCTCCACCTCCTCCGACTGGGCCGAACGGCGGCGCGCCAGCACCATCCCGCCGCCGGCCCGGCGGTGGATCGCCGCCTCCAGGGCGAGCTTCAGACTGGCGGGATCGCCGCTCCAGCCGGAGAGCAGCGCCGTGCGCTTGCCGTCGAAGGAGACCACCGCCATGCGGTCCTGGGGGCCGAGAAGGGAAAGATCGCGCTCGATCTGCTGGAGGACCATGTCGCGGTGCTTGCCGATGGCGAAGACGTCGTCGACGAAGACCACGTAGCTGCTGCCCACCGCGCCCCCGCTCCCGTCCTTCGCCGCCGGCGGCGGCACGGGGGGAGCGGACGCCGCCTGGGGGGCCGCCCCGGCGGCCAGCGGCGGCGGCGGCGCCGACTGCCCGTCCGCCACTTCGACGAAGTAGTCGATCGGCACCTCCTTGCCGTCCACCAGCAGCCGAAAATCGGCGGCCGTCAGGCCGCGCACACGGTTGCCCTTGGCGTCGGTCACCACCGCCTCGACGTCCACCGCGCGGACGTCGATCGACTCCACGAAAGGCGCGGTGGCGGGAGTCTTGGACGGCGGAGGGCCGCCGGCCGGCGCCGGCGCCAGGCCGGAGGCTGCGGCCGCCAGCCACGTCCCCAGCGAGGCGACGAGCAGGCGCCGCCGGCGATCCATCAGCGATGGCTCCGGCAGACTCCGCCGGCGATGCGGGCCAGCGGATCGACCTCCGAGAGGTCGATGGGATAAAGGAAGAAGGCGAGGGGTGCGGCGAACTCGATCAGCCCCGAGGCAGCGAGGCGTCGAGCCTTGGAGGGCGAGGACGGGAGCTCGGCGCCGGCAGCGGGCTGCCGCGGCGAGGCCGACAGCGCCGGGCCGCGCGGCGCGGCCGAGGTGGGGATCTCGGCGGGGGGCGCCGGGGCGGGACGCGCGGGCGGCAGCAGCGGCGAGGATGGCAACGATGGTGGCCGGGGCTCGGCGGGCCGAGAGCGATCGGCGCCTCCGGGCCGCTGTCCGGCGGCGGGCAGCACGAGGATCGCCGCCAGAACGAGGGCGGCCAGCGAAGCGCGCATCGATCTCATCGGATGGTCTCCTCCATGCAAGGGCGCTGAAGCGGTTGTGCAAGGAGGATACCCGACCGTACACAGGGGAGAACAGCCGGCGTCCAGGCGGCGAACGTCACCGGCAGAGGACGGCCCTGTGACGAAGGAGCGACGGGTATAATGGCCTCATCACGGCCACACTCACCGCGAAGCAAGACGCCCTCAAGCTCATCGAGACGCTCCCCGAGGATGCATCGCTCGAGGAGATCCTGCGTGAGCTCGCCTTCGCTCGGATGGTGGAACGTGGCCTCGAGAGAGAGGCCTCCCAAACCTCTGGTAGCAACGATCTTCGCTCCGCCCTTCCCCCAGGTCCCTCGCTCTCGCTCGGGATGACAACCGGGTGGACGTGCCTCTCGGCCCGGGGTAATGGCTAGGTTTCGGCAATTCTTCACACGCTCTCAGGCAGGCAGCGCGGCGCCCGACAGCCGCCGGCTCAAGTGGGCGACGATTTTGGGGCCGTGGTCGCGGGAGTTCTCGATGAAGATGCGGTCGGTGGCGCGGCCGGCCTGGAGGGTGCCGGCGACGTAGAGGCCGGAGACGTTCGACTCGCAGGTTTCCGGGTCGTAGCTGGGGATCAGCGTCTGGGGATCGATCTCGATGCCGCACCGCCGCTCGAACTCGACGTCGGGGCGGTAGCCGATGAGCACGAAGGCGGCCTGGGCGGGGAGCAGCTCCCGTCCCTGGGGGGTGCGGATGGCGACTCCCTCGGGACCGAAGGACTCGACCACGCTCTCGAAGCGCACGGCGATCGAACCCTCGGCGATGCGGTTCTCGATGTCGGGCTTCAGCCAGTACTTGATCCCCGGCCGCACCGCCGCGCCGCGGTGCACGAGGGTGACGCGGGCGCCGTTGCGCCAGAGGTCGAGCGCCGCCTCGACGGCGCTGTTGCCGGCGCCGACGACGACGACGTCGTGGCCAAAGTAGGGGTAGGGCTCGCGGTAGCGGCCGTGCACCCAGGCCAGGTCCTCCCCCGGCACCCCGAGGACGTAGGGGTTGCCCCAGTAGCCGGTGGCGATCGCCACCGCCCGCGCCCGCCGCTGGCGGGGCGGCTCGACGTTCAGGGTCGGGCGGGAGAGCACCCGGAACTCGTCCCCCTCCTTCTTCACCTCCAGCACCTCCTCGTGGAGGGCCAGAGGAACCTGGTAGCGCGCCACCACCCCCGCGTAGTAGGCGAGCGCCTGGCGGCGGGTGGGCTTATCCTCCGGGGTGCTGAAGGGGATGCCGGCGATCTCCAGGCGGTCGCGGGTGGTGAAGAACTCGAGGAAGGTGGGGTACTCCTGGATGGCGGCGGTGAGCGGCCCGCGGTCGAGCAGCAGCGCCGACAGCCCCTCCCGCCGCGCCTCGGCGCCGATGGCGATGCCGGTGGGGCCCGCCCCCACCACCAGGAGGTCCAGCGTCTCGTCCGTCCTCGCGTCTCCCGCCATAACCCCCGCCTACCTCCTATAGAAGTGATCGACCGGCCCGCGGCCGCTCCCCAGGGGATAGGCGGCCGCGATGGCGCCCTGAAGATAACCGATCGCGCCCTCGACCGCCGCGGGCAGCTCGTCGCCCATTGCCAGCCGCGCCGCGATGGCCGCCGAGAGGGTGCAGCCGGTGCCATGCGTTCTCGGGGTGTCGAGGCGCGGGTGGGCGAAGCGATGGCGCCGATCGTGGCGATCGCCTTCGAGCAGGAGGTCGACCACCTGCCCATTCTCAGCCGCCGCCGCGTGCCCCCCCTTGGCGAGCACCGCCGGTCCGCCGCGGGCGAGCGCCTCCGCCGCCCTCCACCGCTCCTCCTCGCTCGCGGCCGGCAGGCTGGTCAACCGCTCGAGCTCCGGGAGGTTGGGCGTCACCAGGGTGGCGAGCGGCAGCAGCTCGTCCATCAGCGCGGCGACGGCGTCGTCGGCCAGGAGCGGGGCGCCGCCCTTGGCGGCCATCACCGGGTCGAGGACGATTGGCGCTCTCATCCCCGCGGCCCGCCAAGCCCGCAGCCGCGCAGCCACCGCACGGACGATGGCGGAGCTGGCGAGCATGCCGATCTTCACCGCGTCCGCCCCGACGTCGTCGAGCACGGCGTCGATCTGCGCCGCCACCATCTCCGGCGGCGCCGCGTGCACGGCCCAGACGCCGCTTGTGTTCTGGGCGGTCAGGGCGGTGATCGCGCAGAGGCCGTAGACGCCGTGCGCGGCGAAGGTCTTGAGATCGGCCTGGATGCCGGCGCCGCCGCCCGAGTCCGAGCCGGCGATGGTCAGCACCCGCGGCGGGGTCGGCCTCTCCGGGGTCGCCACGGCGGGCAACCGTGCAAGCCTCAGGCCGGCCGGGGGGCGGCGAGCCCGCGGCGCCGTGCCCGCCAGAGGACGAAGAGGAGCACGAGCACCGCCACGCTGATCGCCTGCGCCAGGGTGAAGCCGCCGAAGAAGCGGTCGTCCTTGGCGCGCAGGAACTCGACGAGGAAACGCTCCGCGGCGAGGAGGGCGAGGATCGGGATGGCGATCATCCCCGGCGCCGCGCCGCGCTTCAAGAGGCGCAGGCCGATCCACCAGATGACGAGGCAGATGGCCGTCTCGTAGAGCTGAGTCGGATGGACGCGGACGAGGGCGTCGTCGGCGACGCTCGGCGGCAAGACCAGATGGAAGCTCTGGCGCAGCGCCCCCGCCGTCGTCGGCGGCAGCCCGACAGGGAAGGCCACCCCCCACGGCAGCGAGGTCGGGCTGCCGTAGTCGTCGCCCACCAGGAAGCAGCCGATGCGGCCGATGGCATAGCCCAGGGCGAGCGCCGGGACGGTGGCGTCGGCGGTCCGCCAGGCGGGGAGGTGCCGGCTGCGCATCACCCAGAGGATGCAAAGCGCCCCGAGGATGAAGCCGCCGTACCAGACCAGCCCCGAGCGGTCGAAGAGCAGCCGCCAGCTCCCGTAGAGGATGGCGTAGTAGACCTTGGCGCCGACGATGCCGCCCACCCCGGCGGCGAAGACGATGGCGCTGGCGTCCTCCTCGTCGCCGATCCCCAGGCGCCGCAATCCCCAGCGCAGCTGCAGATAGCTGCCGACGAAGGAGAAGACCAGCATCACCCCGAACGGGCTGATGGAGAAGGAGCCGATGTGGAAGAGCTCTTGGATCATGGGATGGGAGGCCCGGGCGCGGCGCAATGGTAGCAGAAGGCCCGCCCGGCAACGGACCCCCGCCGTTCGCGCGCGGCGACCGTCGCCGGGAACGGGAATCCGGAAGGCGAGGTCTCCGAGTGGAAGGGCGGCCGTGGGTGAGGTGAGCCAGCGGCGAGCCCCTGAACCGCCTGCTGTAGAATCTGCCGCTCCATGGCCAGTCCCCCTATCGGCCCCGTCCTCGGCCCCATGGCCGGAGAGGTCACGCGGGAGCGCTACGCCGCGCTCACGGCGCTCGTCCAGCGGCCGGGGGCGGCGGGGCGCTGGCTGGTGCTCACCCACGACAATCCCGATCCCGACGCGCTGGCATCCGCGTTCATCCTCGTCCGCCTCCTGCGGCGGGCCTTCAAGCAGAAGGTCACCGCCGCCTACGGCGGCATCATCGGGCGCGCCGAGAACCGCGAGATGGTCAAGGCGCTGCACCTCCCGTTCAGCCACATCCGGCATTTGAGCTTGAAGCACTACGACCGCTTCGCCCTCGTCGACACCCAGCCGAAGAGCGGCAACAACCAGCTGCCGGCGAAGGTGGTGCCGGAGATCGTCATCGACCACCACCCCCTGCGCAAGCCGACGGAGGCCGCCCCCTTCCGCGACGTCCGGCCCGCCTATGGCGCCACCGCCACCATCCTCGCCGAGTACCTCTTGGCGAGCGGCGTGCGTTCGACGCACGCGGTGGCGACCGCCCTCGTCTACGCCATCCGCTCCGAGACCCTGGACTTCGCACGCGAGTACGCCGGCCACGACAAGGAGGTCTACGACACCTTCTTCCCGCAGGCCAACCACCGCCTGCTCGCCCGCATCCAGACGCCGCGGCTGCCGTTCTCCTACTTCAGCAACCTGCACGAGGCCCTGGAGAGCCTGGAGGGCGTCGACACCCTGATCGTCAGCCACCTGGGGCCGGTCGAGCAGCCCGATATCGTGCCGGAGATCGCCGACCTCCTGCTGCGCATGGAGGGGAAGACCTGGTCGCTCGCCAGCGGTCTCTTCGGCGACCGCATCTACCTCTCCATCCGCACCACCAACCCGCGCGCCGAGGCCGGCACCCTGATGCGCAGGCTGCTCGGACGGCGGGGCAAGGGCGGCGGCCATGGCCGCACCGCCGGCGGCTGGGTGGACGCCGCCAAGGTCCCCGAGGGCGAGCGCCGCAACCTGCAGCGGGAGCTCGCCGCGCGGCTCGCCCGCGAGCTCAAGAAGGACCCCGCAAAGATCGCCCCCATCGCCGTGCGGCCGGCCGGCGTCCCACCGTAGCGCAACCCTGCAGTTCGGCGCGCGTATCTAGGGAGCCGTTTCACCCCATCCG
The DNA here is from genome assembly GCA_035603315.1 of Thermoanaerobaculia bacterium. Taxonomy (GTDB): domain Bacteria; phylum Acidobacteriota; class Thermoanaerobaculia; order Multivoradales; family UBA5704; genus DATNKQ01. The sequence goes on along the minus strand of DATNKQ010000655.1, from coordinate 293 downwards.
GCGACGGCGGAGATGCGCCCGCCGGCCGACCGTTCAGGAGGAATCATGCTGCGCCGCCGCCCCCTCGCCCTGCCCGTCCTGGCCCTGCTTCTCGCCCTCGCCTGCCTCTTCGCCGCTCCCGCCCTCGCCCAGACCAAGCTCCTACGCTTCCCGGACGTGCACGGCGACCGCGTCGCCTTCTGCTACGGCGGCGACCTCTGGCTCGCCTCGACGGCGGGCGGCATGGCGACGCGGCTGACCGCCCATCCCGGGCTCGAGCTCTTCCCCAAGTTCTCGCCCGACGGAAAATGGAT
>DATNKQ010000652.1:0-2756 GCA_035603315.1 Thermoanaerobaculia bacterium | reverse complement strand
GGAAGTGGCCGCCGCGGCTCTCGCGGCGGGCGAGGGCCGCCGCCGCCGCCAGGCGGCCCGCAAACAGGAGGTTGCGCGCCTCCCCTACCCCCGCGGCCGCCGCCGGGTGCTCGCCGGCGAGGCGGTCGAGGGCGGCGACGGCGGATTCGAGGCCGGCGCCGTCGCGCACCACGCCCACTTTCTCCCACATCAGCCGGCGGACTGCCGCGATCAGCTGGCGGTCCGCCGCCGGATCCACCAGGTCGACCGCGGCGACGGTCCGACCGACCGGTGGCCGCCCGGCCGGCGGCGCCGCGGAGGCCGTCTCCCGCAGGTCGTCAGCCACCCGGGCGCCGAAGACCAGGGCCTCGAGAAGCGAGTTGCTGGCCAGGCGGTTCGCCCCGTGCGCCCCGGTGGCCGCCACCTCGCCGCAGGCCCAGAGGCCGGCGAGCGAGCTCCGCCCGCGGTCGTCGACGGCGATGCCGCCCATGTGGTAGTGGGCCGCCGGGGAGACCGGGATCGGCTCGATCCGGGGATCGAGCCCGTGCTCGCGGCAGAGCCGGAAGACGGTGGGGAAGCGCTCGGGGAAGCGGTCGCCCACCGCCGCGCGAGCGTCCAGATAAGCCCGTCCGCCGCCGGCGAGCAGCTTCCAGATGGCCCGCGCCACGACGTCGCGCGGCGCCAGCTCGGCGGCGGGGTGCTCGCCCAAGAGGAAGCGGCGGCCGGCGCCGTCGACGAGGACGGCCCCCTCGCCGCGCAGCGCCTCGGTGAGGAGCGGCATGGGATCGGCGCCGGCGGCCAGCGCGGTGGGATGGAACTGCACGAACTCGAGATCGGTGAGCCGTGCCCCCGCCCGCGCCGCCATGGCGAGGCCGTCGGCGGTCGCTTCCGGCGGGTTGGTGGTGTGGAGGAAGAGCCGGCCGCTGCCGCCCGTCGCCAGCACCACCGCCGGCGCCAGATGGAGCAAGCGCCGGCCGTCGGCGTGCACGGCCACCACGCCGCAGACGGCGCCGTCGCGGAGGGCGAGATCGAGGGCGAAAGCGCCCTCCATCACCCGCACCTCGGGCGCCCGCCCGACCGCCCCGACGAGCGTGTGGACGATCTCGGCGCCGGTGGCGTCGCCGTGGGCGTGGAGGATGCGGCGGCGGCTGTGCGCCGCCTCCCGGCCGAGGGCCAGGGCCCCCGCGGCGTCGCGGTCGAAGCGCGCCCCCAGCTCCAGCAGGCGCGCCACCCGCCGCGGCCCCTCGGAGGTGAGCAGGTCGACGATGGCAGGGTCGTTCAGCCCGGCCCCGGCTGCCAGGGTGTCGGCGGCGTGCAGGGCGGGGCCGTCGTCGGCGCCCAGGGCTGCGGCGATCCCTCCCTGCGCCCACTGGCTCGAGCCAAGGCCGAAGCGCGTCTTGGTGAGGAGCGTCACCCGCCGCGGCGCCGCCCCCAGGGCGGCGGTCAAACCGGCGACGCCGGTGCCCACGACGACGACGTCCGAGCGGGCGACGCCGTCGAGCTCGGGGCGGCCCTTCACCGCCCGTCCCTCCGCCCCACCGCCAGCATCCGCTCGAGGGCCCGGCGCGCCCGCAGCCCGACCTCCGGTTCCACCTCCACCCGGTGCTCCAGCGCCTGCAGCGAGTGGAGGATCTTCGGCAGGGTGATCCGCTTCATGTGCGGGCAGAGGTTGCAGGGGCGGATGAACTCGACGTCGGGGAGCTCCGCCGCCACGTTGTCGCTCATCGAGCACTCGGTCACCATCACCACCCGCCGCGGGCGGGTGGTGCCGACGTGGCGGATCATCGCCGCCGTCGAGCCCACGAAGTCGGCCTCCGCGAGCACCTCGGGCGGGCACTCCGGATGCGCGAGGACGGCGATCCCCGGGTGCTGCCGCCGGTAGGCGCGGATCTCGTCGCCGGTGAAGCGCTCATGCACCTCGCAGTGGCCCTTCCACAGGATGATCTCCACCCCGGTCTGGCCGGCGACGTAGCGCCCCAGGTACTCGTCGGGGAGGAAGATCACCCGCGGCACTCCCAGCGACTCGACGACGGCCACGGCGTTGGCGGAGGTGCAGCAGACGTCGGACTCGGCCTTGACCGCCGCGCTGGTGTTGACGTAGGTGACGACCGGCACGCCGGGATAGCGCTGGCGCAGGAGCCGAATGTCCTCGGCGGTGATCGAGGCGGCGAGCGAGCAGCCGGCCGCGAGGTCGGGGATGAGCACGGTCTTTTCCGGCGAGAGGATCTTGGCCGTCTCGGCCATGAAGTGGACGCCAGCGAGGACGATGACGTCGGCGTCGGTCTTCGCGCCTTGCTGCGCCAGGGCCAGCGAGTCGCCGACGAAGTCGGCTACGCCGTGGAAGATCTCGGGGGTCTGGTAGTTGTGGGCGAGGACTACCGCGTTCCGCCGCCGCTTGAGCTCCTGGATAGCAGCCACGTAGGGGGCATGGACCGGCCACTCGAGCTCCGGGATCACCGATCGCACCCGCTCGTAGATAGGCGCGGTCGCCCGCGCTACCTCGGGCGTGTAGCCGAGAGGGGACTGCCAGACCTGCTGGCCGACCGCGCCGCCGCCGCTATCGAGGTCGATCATCGCCGCCATCGCCTCCTTGTGCTCAATATGAGCATATCAGGTCCGCAAAAAACGGCCGGCCCCGCCGGCCCGCCCTTATCCTATGAATGAGCATTTCCCGCGTCAAGCCCGCGCCGCCGGGGCGTCACGGGCTCGTCGCTTCAAGAGAGATAACAATTCGCGCGGCAGGAACCTTCCGCGCGCCTCATCTCCGCACCCCCGGC
>DATNKQ010000651.1:0-17063 GCA_035603315.1 Thermoanaerobaculia bacterium | reverse complement strand
CCCGGGGTAAGATGAGATGCCATGCCGAAGACGGACTCCGGCCTCTCCTCCCCCGTCCTCCTGCTGGCCATGCCCCAGGTGCTCGACCCCTTCTTCCACCGCACCGTCGTGCTGCTCATGCGGCACGAGGAGGAGGGGAGCTTCGGCTTCATCGTCAACCGGCCCACGGGGATCCGGGTGAGCGAGATCCTGCAGGGGATGGAGGTGAGCTGGCAGGGGCGCGACGACGCGGTGGCTTACTTCGGCGGCCCCGTCCAACCGAACCTCGGCACGGTGCTCTTCGCGGCCCCCGAGGGAGCGCCCGAGCTGGCGAGCGGGGCGGCGAGCCAGGTCCTGGCCGGCATCTCGCTCACCCAGCACATCGGCGACCTGGCCGAGCTGGCGGCAGACCCTCCCGAGCAGTTCCGGCTCTTCCTGGGCTACGCGGGCTGGGGGGCCGGGCAGCTGGTGGCCGAGATCCTGCGCAACGACTGGCTGACCGCTCCCGTCACCAGCGAGCTGGTCTTCTCGCTCGATCCCGAGGGGGTGTGGGCGAAGGCGCTCGAGTCGGTCGGCGTGGACCCGGCGGCGCTGCCGTCCTGGAGCTCCGGCGGCGAGGAGACGACCAACTGACCGAGCCCCAGGCGAAGCCCCAGCTCAAGACCGAGCGCCACCGGTCGGCCGGCGGCCTGGTCGTGCGCGGAGGCGAGATCCTCCTCATCTCCACCCAGGGCGGGCGCCGCTGGCAGCTCCCCAAGGGGCACATCGAGGAGGGGGAGATGCCGGCCGAGACGGCGGTGCGCGAGGTGCGGGAGGAGACCGGGGTCACCGGGCGGGTGGTGAGCGAGCTGCCCGGGGTCGAGTACTGGTACGTCGAGAAGGGGCTGCGCCGCATCCACAAGAACGTCGACTACTACCTGCTCCAGTACGTGAGCGGGGACGCCGGCGACTTCGACCCCGGGGAGGTCTCGGGCGCCGCCTGGTTCTCCTGGGATGAGGGGATCGCCGCCATCAGCTTCGACAACGAGCGCCGCGTCGTCCAGGAGGCGAAGCGGCTCGTCGCGCCGGACCGGGCCTGAGCATTCGCCCATCACCTAGAGGAGGGCACCCATGCTGCACGCGTTCCTGCAGGTCGTTTTGAACGGCGTGGCGATCCTCATCGCCAGCCGCATCGTGCCGGGGATCCACTATAAGGGAGGAATCGTCTACTTGCTGGTGGTCGGCCTGGTGATCGGCCTCGTCAACCTGCTCGTCAAGCCGATCGTCACCTTCTTTGCGTTCCCCCTGATCATTCTCACCCTCGGGCTCTTCTACCTGGTGATCAACGGCCTCATGCTTTACTTGGCGTCGCTGTTCCTCTCCGGGCTGCGGATCGACGGCTGCGCCCCGGCCATCCTGGGCGGCGTCATCATCGCCCTCGTCAACTGGCTGGTACGGGCCTTCAGCGGCCGTTAGGAGCGAGCCCTGAGCCTTTTGAAGCGAGAGCGCGCAGGCAAGCGGCCGGGACTCACGCCCGCCCAGGCGCGCCGGGAGTCGAAGCGCGTCCGCCTGGAGCGCACGGCGGAGATCCTCTCCCGCCTGCGCGCCGCCTACCCAGAGAGCACGACCGCCCTTCACTTCAAGACGCCGCTCCAGCTCCTGGTGGCGACCATCCTCTCGGCGCAGTGCACCGACCAGCGGGTCAACGCCGTGACGCCCGAGCTCTTCCGCCGCCGGCCCACCGCCCGCGACCTCGCCGAGGCGAGCCTCCCGGAGCTCGAGGAGCTGGTCAAGACGACCGGCTTCTACCGCAACAAGGCGAAGGCCTTGAAGGCGTTGGGGCAGGCCCTGGTGGCCGACCACGGCGGCCGGGTGCCCCGCACCATGGAAGAGCTGGTGAGGCTGCCCGGGGTGGGCCGCAAGACCGCCAACGTCGTCCTCGGCAACGCCTTCGGGATCGCCGTGGGGATCGTCGTCGACACCCACGTGCAGCGGCTGACGGGCCGCCTCGGCCTCTCGCCGGAGACCGATCCGGTGAAGATCGAGCGCGATCTCATGGCGCTCGTGCCCCAGGACGACTGGACCCTCTGGTCGCATCTGCTGATCGATCACGGGCGGGCGGTCTGCAAGGCCCGCAAACCGGAGTGCGCGCGCTGCGCCGTCAACGACCTCTGCCCGTCGGCGGAGCTGTAGGAGAACGCATGAGTCAGAAAACTGCCGTCGTCACCGGCGCCTCCGCGGGCATCGGGGCGGCCACGGCGCGCGGGCTCGCCGCCGCCGGCTACCGGGTGATCGTGGGCGCGCGGCGGCGGGAGCGGCTGGAGGCGCTGGCGGCGGAGATCGGCGGCGTGACGCACCGGCTGGACGTGCTCGATCCGGCGAGCCTTGCCGAGTTCGCGGCGGCCGTCCGCGCGATCGCCCCCGCCCTCCATCTCCTGGTCAACAACGCCGGCGGCGCCCTCGGCCTCGAACGCGTCGAGGAGGCTTCGGACGAACACTGGGAGCGGATGTTCGAGCTCAACGTCCTTTCGACCCTCCGCATGACGCGGGCGCTGCTGCCCGCCCTCCTCGCCTCGGGCGACGGCCACATCGTCAACCTGGGCTCGACGGCCGGCTTCGAGACCTACCCCGGCGGCTCGGGGTACACCGCCGCCAAACATGCCCTCCGCGCCCTCACCCACACCCTCCGCCTGGAGCTGGTGGGCAAGCCGGTGCGGATCACCGAGATCTCGCCCGGACTCGTCGAGACCGAGTTCTCGCTCGTCCGCTTCGCCGGCGACGCGGAGCGGGCGCGTGCCGTCTACCGCGGGCTCACCCCGCTCTCCGCCGCGGATGTCGCCGACGCGATCGTCTGGGCGGTGACCCGGCCCTCGCACGTCAACGTCGACGAGATCGTGCTGCGGCCGCGCGACCAGGCGAGCTCGACGGTCGTCCACCGGCGGCAGCCGGCGGAGAGCTAGAGCCTCTACTCTCCCTTAAATAGCCCTGCTACTATGAGCTCCTTCGAGAAGGAGCGACCCGTGAAAGGAAGACTCGCTGGAGGGGCCTTCGGCTCGGCGCTCGCCGTCGTCCTCTTGGCGTCGGCCGCTTGCGACCAGCTTTTCCCTCACCGCTCGGAAGGGGAGAAGCTGTGGCGTAAGCACTGCGCCGAATGCCACGGGCTGGATGGGGCCGGCAACACCGTCGGCTACATGGGCAATCCCTGGGCCGACCTGACGGACAACAACTGGAAGACCGGCGGCGGCGATCCCTCCTCCTTCGAGGACGTGGTGCGGGACGGCGTCTTCGGCCAGATGCCGGCCGACAAGGAGCTCACTCACGAGCAGATCCGCGTCCTCTACGAGTACCTGCGGGTGCTGCGCCACGAGAAGCCGCCGGAGCGGGTCCCGTGACGGTCCGAGCTGCCATCGCCGCCGGCCTTCTGGGCCTCGGCCTGCTGGCCGGCTGCGGCGAGCCGGACGACCGCACGGCGGAGGAGCTCTATCCCAAGTACTGCGCGCGCTGCCACGGCAAGGACGGCAAGGGGGATCCGCGCAACGTCAACCTCTACCCCAATCTCGACCTGACCCACTCGAAGCTGACGGGCAAGGGCTCGCGCGGCATCCTCTACCGCCGCATCGCCCAGGGCTACGGACCGATGCCCGGCTTCAGCCATCGCCTGAGCACCGAGGAGATGGAGCGTCTGGTCGACTACAGCCTGAAGCTCAACCAGGCCAACGCCGGGAAGTGAGGACGCCATGGACGCGCAGAGACTGAGGGACGCCTACTTAAAGCTCCAGCAGCTCGACGACCGGCTTACCTACAAGGTCCGCCCGCGCCCCGGCGGTCCCCTCACCCGTCCCAGCCAGGAACAGATCGAGGCGAGCATCCGCGACCTCGCTACCTACACCGTCGAGCTCAAGGAGGTCCTTGCCGAGCTCTTCCAGGCCATCGCCGGCAAGGCCGCCGAGAAAGCGCCGTAGCAGCGGCGGGTAGAGGCGCTGGTGACGTTGACGATGTTCATCGCATCGTCGTAGAGTAGGTGTAAATAAATTAGGGATCGGGTTCTGTTCGGCTCGGTGCCGTTTGTTCAATGGGCAAGGAGATCGATCATGGCTGCAAAGTTCGAGATCAAGAAAGCGACCGACGGTCAATTTTACTTCCACTTGAAGGCGGCGAACGGCGAGCTGATTCTTGCCAGCGAGCTATACAAGGCGAAGAGTGGGGCTGAGAACGGCATTGCGTCCGTGAAGACCAATGCTCCGCAAGACGCGCGTTATGACCGACGGGTGGCGGCCAATGGGAAGCATTACTTCGTCCTTAAGGCCGCAAATCACGAGATCATTGGTACAAGCCAACAGTACTCTTCCGCGCCAGCCATGGAGAATGGAATCTCGTCGGTCAAGGACAACGCACCGTCAGCGCCCATCTCCGACCTCACTTAACAAGGTTTGCCGTCGGATCTCATGTAGAAGCAGCGCACGGCGCCGCAGGCGGCTTCCACCTCGTCGTCTGTGAGCTCGGGGAAGACCGGCAGGCAGAGGACCTCGCGGGCGGCGGCGGTGGATTCGGGAAGGTCGCCGGCGGCGCTGCCCAAACCGGCCAGGGCGGGCTGCGTGTGGAGAGGGGTGGGGTAGTGGATGGAGGAGCCCACTCCGGCGGCGGCCAGGTGCTTCATGAGGTCGTCGCGCCGCGCCGTGCGGACGGTCAGCTGATGGTAGACCGGCTCGGCCTCGGGAAGGTCCTCGGGGAAGCGGAGGTCGCCGATGCCGTCGAGGCGCTCGCGGTAACGGGCGGCGATGGCGCGGCGACGGTCGTTGTCGCCGTCCAGGAAGGGGAGGCGGCAGTTGAGGACCGCCGCCTGTAGGCTGTCGAGACGGCTGTTGGTGCCCAGCGCCACGTGGTGATAGCGCGCGGTCTGGCCGTGGTTGCCGAGCTGACGGGCGCGGTCGACGAGCGTCGCGTCGTTGCCGGTCAGGGCGCCGCCGTCGCCGAAGCAGCCGAGGTTCTTGGTGGGATAGAAGCTCCAGGCGGCGAGGCTGCCGAATCCCCCTACGCGGCGGCCGCGCCAGCGGGCGCCGTGGGCCTGAGCGGCGTCCTCGATCAGCCAGAGCCCGTGGCGCCCGCAGAGGGCGGTCAGAGCGTCGACGTCGAACGGCCGGCCATAGAGGTGAACGCCGATCAACCCGACAGTGCGCGGCGTGACGCGCGCGGCGGCGTCCCGCGGATCGAGGTTCAAGGTCCGCGGATCGACGTCGGCGAAGACCGGGCGCCCGCCCAGGAGGGCCACCACCGAGGCGGTGGCGAAGAAGCTGAAGGCAGGGAGGATCACCTCGTCGCCGGGCTTCAGGCCGAGCACGCGGAGGGCGAGCTGGAGGGCGTCGGTGCCGTTGCCCAGCGCGGCGCAGGCCTTCACCTCGAGATAGGCGGCGAAGGCGCTCTCGAGCTCGCGCACCTCGGGGCCCAGCACGAAGGCGGTGTCGTCGAGGATGCGGCGCCAGCGGAGCTCGAGCTCCGGGGCGATGCGGTCGCGGGTGCGCGCGAGGTCTAAGTAGGGGACGTTCATCGAGTTCTCGTCGCGGCGCATTGTACCCGCTCCGGCCCTCTCGCCGCCCTTCTGGCATACTGCCGGGCGATGCTCCGAGACAGCGTCCCGCGCCTCCGCGCGTTGCGCCTCCTGCTCCTTGCCGCCGGCCTTCTGCTCCTCGCCGGCTGCCGGGCGGAGCCGCGGGCCTCCGGTCCCCTCCCGCCTGGCGCGCTTCCATCACCTGCCAGCGCGGACGAGTTCGATGCCGGCCGCGCCCTGGCACATATCCGCGCCCTCGCCGTGGGAATCGGTCCGCGGCCGGCGGGATCGGCCGCCGAGGCCCGCGCGGCGGCCTACCTGACGGCCGAGCTCGCGAAGCTGGGGCTCCGGGTGGAGCGCCAGCCGGTGCCGCTGCCGGAAGGCGGCGCCTCCGCGAACCTCGTAGCCCTCCCGGCCGGGGGAGACCCGCGCGACAGCCGCCACCTCCTCGTCGGCGCCCACTACGACACCGTCCCCGGCTGCCCCGGCGCCAACGACAACGGCTCGGGGGTCGGCGCCGTCCTGGAGATCGCCCGCGCCCTCCACGCGCGGCCCGCACGGCTGCCGGTCGTGCTGGTGGCCTTCGGGGCGGAGGAGGCGCGGCCGGCGCCGCGCGCCAAGCTCTTCGCCTTGGGCTCCCGCCGCTACGTGGAATCGCTCTCCGCCGGGCGGCGCGAGAATCTGATCGCCATGATCAACCTGGACATGCTGGCGGGCGAGGAGCTGGTGTCGGCGCGGCGGATCAACACCCGGCGCGAGGCCCACCAGCAGCTCCTGCGCCTCGCCCGTGGCATGGGGATCCCGTTGGGGGAGGTCTACGTCCCCTTCCCCTCCGACAACTTGCCCTTCCTGGAGGCGAAGATCCCCGCCGCCTGGCTCTTCACCGGCATCGACGGCACCCTCCACTCGCCGCGCGACGTCTTCGCGGGCCTCCGCGCAGAGCAGCTCGACCTGGCCGGCCGGCTCACCCTGGCGGCGCTGCGGGCCTACCAGTAGCGGCTGCCGCCGGCGCCCCCGGGGAAGGACGCAGCGGATAACGCGTCCAGGGGGTCGCGTAGACCACCAACTCGCTGCCGCCCATGGTGATGTTGTCGGGCACCTTGAGGAGGAGGAGCGGCTTGAAGCGGGGATCGACCGAGAGGCGGGGAAACCAGTTGGGGAAGATCACCACGTAGTCCGGGCGGCGCGCCGACATGGAGGCGAAGATCGCTTCGTCCCAGCGCACGCCGTGGGCCGCCGCCCGCACCACCTCCTGGTAGATCTCCGGGTTGGCGATTCCCACCAGGTCGAGGATGCGGTTGGGCAGGAGGTACTTGACGGCGCCGATGTCGTTGACCGCCAGCACGGCCTGGGGCGGGAGGCGGTCGCGCAGCCAGTAGGCGACCTTGACGTCGCTGTCCTCGACGTTGCCGACGTTCTGCACGTAGCGCCCCGCCCCGGCGATGAGGTCGGAGACAGAGGGCCAGAGGAGGAGGGCAGCGAAGAGGGCGGCGATTGGGAATCGGGCGCGCCCCAACCGCACCCCGGGGGCGAGCGCCGAGGCGGCGCGCGCCATCCCCAGGACGCCCAAGAGAACGAGCGGCGGGAAGAGCGGGAAGTAGTAGCGGCCGAAGTTGCCGGCGATCGCCCCGTTGCCGACCGGCGGGGTGACCAGCGAGTAGGCGAAGGGCAGCCCGAGCAGCCAGAGGGCGGGCAGCAGGCCGCGGTCGCGCCGCGTGCCCAGGCGCTCGACGAGAGCGAGGACGCCGGCGCCGGCGGCGAGCACCATCCACGGCTGGACGCGGAAGAAGATGTAGATCACGAAGTGCAGGTAGTGGAGGTCGGGGAGCCACTGACGGAAGCGCCCGCCGCTCTTGACCGCGAAGGTGGTGGGGAGGAACGAGCCGCCGGCCCAGCGGTAGAAGAGGAGCGGCCCGGCGAGCGCGAGGACGGCCAAGAGCCCGCCGGCGGCGAGGCGGCGGAGTTCGGGATGAGTCCAAGCGAGCGTCCCCTCCTCGCGGCGGAAGACGAGCAGGCGGTCGACGAGGGCGAGGACGAGGAGGAGGGCCCCCTCGGGCCGCGCCAGGACGCTGACGGCGAGGACCCCGAGCGACAGCGGGGCGCGCGCCGGATCGCGGCGCTCGCGGAGGTGGAGGATCATCCCCCACAGGCTCAAGAGGACGAAGAGCGGCACCTCCATCCCCGACAGCGCAGACCAGACGAGCGGACCGCTGACGAGGGTGAGGACGGCGGCGAACGAGGCGAGGGAGGGCGAGAGATCGAGCTCCAACCCCAGCCGGCGGGTGGCGTCGATCCCGGCCAGGTAGAAGGCGATCCCCAGGGCCTGAGCCCATAGATAGACGTTCCCCGGCAGGGCGAAGAGGAGGGCGAGGAGAGCCGTCCACAGCGGCGCCGTGGAGCCGGTGACGAACTCGCCGGCGTTGTAGGAGAGGCCGTGCCCGGCCCACAGGTTCTTGGCGAACTGGAGGTGGATGAAGCTGTCGTCGAGCGGGAAGCCGAGGCGGCCAAGGGTGTAGATCTCGCTCGCCAGGTAACCCAGGCAGACGGCGAGGCCGGCGACGAGGAGCGGCCAGCCGGGCGGGCCGGCGGGGCGGCGCCGCGCGGGCGGCGGGCTCGCCGTTGAGATCGCTGGAATCGCCATCAGTGGGAGGCTCGCATGAGCAGGATCAAGCATACACAAAGGCCGCCATGAGCCGCGGCTCGCCTTCTGCCGTCATCCACAGTCATCCGCTATCATCCGCGAATGGTTTCCCCATCGCCCGCTCCGCGGCGGCGCCGCGCCGTCATCCGCGCCGTCGTCTACGGCTCCCTCGCCGCCGTCGTCGTCGCCTTCGCGGTATTCGTCCTCCTCCGCGACCGGCCGTTCCGCCCGCAGGAGAGCGAGCGCTGGATCCAGACCGATTATGCCCGCCTCCCCGAGGTGCGGCTGCTGCAGCGCTACGTGCAGATCGACACCAGCCCGACGACGGGCGACGAGGTGGCGGGCGCGCGCTTCCTCGCCGACCGCCTGGCCGAGGCCGGGATCCCCTCGCACCTCGAGCGGCTGGACGGCAAGCACGCCAACCTGTGGGCCGTCCTCGAGGGCAAGAGCCCCGAGGCGGTGGTGCTCCACAACCACATCGACGTCACGCCGGTGGACCCCAAGGAGTGGTTCTCGCCGCCCTACGAGGCGCGCATCCAGCTGCCGTGGATCTACGGCCGCGGCGTCTTCGACATGAAGAGCGTCGCCATCGCCCAGCTCCAGGCTCTCATCGCCCTCAAGAAGAGCGGCGTGCAGCCGGCGCGCTCGGTGATCTTCCTGGGAACCGGCGGCGAGGAGTACGGCAGCTTTTTGGGAACGCGGTGGATCCTCGCCCAGCACCCCGAGCTGGTGAAGCGCTTCTGGGCCGTGCTCACCGAGGGCGGGACGGTCGAGGCGCGGACCCGCGGCGACGTCAAGTATTGGGGCACGGAGTTCGCGCAGAAGCGCTTTGCCGACCTGATCGTCTGCGGCAGCGACCTACAGCGCCTGCAGGAACTCCGCGAGGTCGTGCAGAAGGAGGGGCACTCGGCGGTGACCGGCCTCACCCTGCTGCCGGAGGTGCGGACCTTCCTCCAGGGCTACGCGCCGTCGCGTGACCGCCAGGACCTGCGCGACCTCTTCGCCCATCCCGATCGGGTCCTGAGCGACATCGCCGCCTTCCGCAAGCTGCCCGCCTATGTGCAGTCGATGTTCCGCAACGAGGCCGTCCCCTTCGCGCTCCACGAGGCCCTTGGCGGCGGCTATGAGCTGGACATCAAGTTCCACCTCCTGCCGGGAGTCGAGCTGGCGCAGGTCCGCGACCAGCTCGTGCCGCCCTGGATGACGCACGGGCTGACCACCCTCCTGGTCGAGCCGCCGACCTCCCGCCACGGCAGCCCGCCCGACCATCCGGTGATGGCGGCGATCCATGACGCCGTCCTCGCCCGCCATCCGGGGGCCGGCGTCGGTCCGATGTTCCTCGCCTGGACGGCCACCGACTCGCGCTTCTACCGCGCCGCCGGCATCCCCTCCTACGGCTTCTCGCCGTTTCTCATCATGAACACCGACACCTTCCAGGTCGACGCCGCCAACGAGCGCATGGCGTTGCCGGCCTTCGTCGACGGCATCCACCTCTACGCCGACGTTCTGCGGCGCCTCACACATTGACACTTAGTGGTATCGAGGTCTGTCAAATTTTGTCGCCCCGGAAGTGGAACGCACGAGAAACAAAGGACTTAGATCGTCATTATGTCTGGCACAGGGCCTGCTATAGACCTTCCTCGACAACCCAACGGAATCCACCTTGGGTAAGGCTCAAGCGAATTGAGGGAGGATTTCATTATGTTGACTCGACTGAGGAGACGGGAGCGAGGGTTCACGCTGATCGAGCTCTTGATCGTCGTCGCGATCATCGGCATCATCGCGGCCCTCTTGATCCCGAACTTCCTGGACGCGTTGCAGAAGGCGAAGCAGAAGCGGACGGTGGCGGACGTGCGCAACACCGGCACTGCCATGTTCTCGTGGCTGACCGACCAGGTCGGCGCGGCGGCGGCGGGCGCGGCGGCGACGACGGTTGACCTGAGCCTCTACGGCGGCACGGTCACGATCGCCAACCTGCAGACGGCGCTGGTGCCGCAGTACCTGCAGGCGATCCCGCAGCTCGACGGCTGGAAGCACCCCTACGATTACTACCTCAAGTTCACCGCCCCCTTGAGCGCGCAGGTGATGGCCATCCAGAGCTACGGCCGCAACCAGATCGCCGAAACCGGTCCCTTCGTGGTCACCAACTTCGATCCCACGAACTACGACAAGGACATCATCTGGGCCGACGGCTTCTTCGTGCAGTGGCCCCAGAAGTAGCCGCCCCTTCCCATCGACGACCGGAACGGGCGCCTCGCGGACGGGGGCGCCCGTTGTTTTTACAAACCGCTTACGACTGACGCTTTTTTCCCCATCCAATCGACATTAATTGTCGTACCCGCCCAAGCCAAACTCTGAAGCCAAAGAGTTTAGCGGTTGGCACTCCGCGTGCTCATCCGCTCTGTGCCCGGACGGACCAGTTTCACGGACAAAAGCGGAGAAGAAAATGCTGACGAAGATACGAAAAAGGGAGCGAGGGTTCACGCTGATCGAGCTCCTGATCGTCGTCGCGATCATCGGCATCATCGCGGCCCTCTTGATCCCGAACTTCCTGGACGCGTTGCAGAAGGCGAAGCAGAAGCGGACGGTGGCGGACGTGCGCAACACCGGCACCGCGATGTTCTCGTGGCTGACCGACCAGGTGGGCGCGGCGGCGGCGGGCGCGGCGGCGACGACGGTCGACCTCAGCCTCTACGGCGGCACCGTCACCATCGCCAACCTGCAGACGGCGCTGGTGCCGCAGTACCTGCAGGCGATTCCGCAACTCGACGGCTGGAAGCATCCCTTCGATTACTACCTCAAGTTCACCGCCCCCTTGAGCGCGCAGGTGATGGCCATCCAGAGCTACGGCCGCGACATGACCGCCGAGACGGGACCGTTCGTGGTCACCAACTTCGATCCCACGAACTACGACAAGGACATCATCTGGGCCGACGGCTTCTTCGTGCAGTGGCCCCAGAAGTAGCCGATCTCCCCGCCGCTGCAGGGTTCCGAGAGGGCGCCCCCAGCGGCGCCCTTTTCGTTATGGACCCCAGCCTCAGACGCCAGGGGGAGGGGACTGCGGATAGAGTCGGCTCATGCTCCGGCGCTCGCTGATTTTCCTCCTCCTTCTCGTCGCCCTGAGGCCGGGCGTCGCGGCGCCGGCGGCGGTCTCCGGGCCGCCCGTTCTCTCCGAGGCCGCGCGCTGGCTGCAGTCCTACCTTCGCATCGATACCACCAATCCGCCCGGCAACGAGGGGAAGGCGGCCGATTTCCTGGCCGATATCCTGCGCCGCGAAGGGATCGCTCCGCGGCTCCTGACGAGCCCGGCGGGGCGGGTCAGCCTGTGGGCGCGGATCTCGTCTCCGGCGAGCGGCGGCCGCGCCGTCGTCCTCCTCCACCACATGGACGTGGTGGCCGCTGGCCCGGGCTGGACCGTCGAGCCGTTCGCCGGCCGCATCCGGAAGGGCCGGCTCTGGGGGCGTGGCGCCGTCGACGACAAGAGCCTGGGCATCGCCATGCTGGCGGCCTTCCTCGACCTCAAGCGGCGCGCGGCGCCGCTCGCGCGGGACGTCGTCTTCCTCGCCGTGGCGGACGAGGAGAGCGGCGGCGGGGAGGGCTCGGAGTGGCTCCTCGCCCATCTCCCCGAGCTCTTCGCCGGCGCTGAGGCGGTGATCGGCGAGGGCGGCCGCAACCAGGTCGTCAACGGCCGGACGCTCTGGTGGGGGGTCGAGGTGGCGCAGAAGCGCCCGCTGTGGATCGAGGTCGAGGCCAGCGGCCGCGGCGGCCACGGCTCCGCGCTCAACCCGGAGAGCGCCAACCACCAGCTGGTCGCCGGCCTCGCGCGGCTGCTCGCGCTGCCGCCCCGCTGGCGCGTCACGCCGCCGGTCAGGAGCTTCCTGGCCGGCCTGGCGCCGCTCCACAACCGGCACTGGCAGCCCATGCTCACGCACCCCGACCAGGAGATCACGGAGACCGGGCCGCGGGGCTTCCTGCTCCCCGGCATGGCGAGCCTCTTCCTCGATACGGTGCAGGTGACGGTGCTGGATGGGGGCTCCCGCATCAATGTGATCCCGGACCGGGCGCGGGCGCTCGTCGACATCCGGCTGCTCCCCGACAGCGACGGCGTGGCCTTCCTGGCCGGCGTCCGGAAGGCGCTCGGCAAGAGCCTCGCGGTCAAGGTCCTGGTGACCTCTCCGCCGGCCCCTTCATCGCCCACCGCGGGTAGAGTCTACGAGGCCGTGTCGCGGGTGCTCAAGGCGGAGGCGCCGGTCGTTCCCGCCTTCATCTCCGGCTTCACCGACTCGCGCTTCTTCCGCCAGCGGGGCATCCCCGCCTACGGCCTGTCGCCCTTCGCCGGCGAGGGGGAGGACATGGCGGGAATTCACGGACCCGACGAGCGGATCTCGTTGGCCGAGCTCGATCGCGGCGTCCGCCGCATGCAGCGCATCCTCGCCGCCTACGCGGCCCCCGGCGGAAAATAGGCGCCCGCGAACTGCGCCCCCACAGGTGGGGCGCTACGAGCGCACGCAATTCACGGGTCCCTTAGGAGTAGCGCCCGGACCTGTGCCGGGCGTCGGACCAGCGACGCGGGACCCGGGTGTGTGACACCCCTTGGTCCTAGCGCTGACCTTTTTTGTTACCGCTGCGCTCGCCTTCTATGCAAACCATTGAATCCAAGAGACCGCGGAAGCTCGACCGTCTGGCACAACGTTTGCCAAAGCAGACATTGCATCGCTCCTCTTGGGAGGGTATCCAATGTTTTGCAGGCGTTCTGGCCAGAAGGGTTTCACCCTTATCGAGCTCCTGATCGTCATCGCCATCATCGGGATCATCGCCGCCATGCTCATCCCCAACCTGCTCGACGCTTTCCAGAAGGCCAAGCAGAAGCGGACCGTGGCCGACATGCGGATCACCGGCACCGCGCTGTTCTCCTGGCTGACCGACCAGGTGGGCGCGGCCGCCGCGGGCGCCGCCACTTCGACGGTCGACATGTCGAGCTACGGCACCAGCTACGGTGCGAGCCAGCTCCAGACCGTCCTCATTCCGGAGTACCTGCAGGCCATCCCGATCCTCGACGGCTGGAAGCGCCCCTACGAGTATTACGTCCAGTTCACCAGCCTCTCGGCGCAGAAGGTGATGGCGATCCGCAGCGACGGGCGTGACGGGGTGGCGGACGGAACGACCTACACGGTGTCGGCCTTCGATCCCACCGACTACGACCGCGACGTCCTATGGACGGACGGCTACTTCGTGCGCTGGCCCCAGAAATAGAGCCAGGGAGGGAGCGGGTCGGATAGGATTCGCTCCCATGGGACCCCAGCGCCTTTCGGCTCGGGGCGGCTCGTCCGTTCGGCGCTGGTCGTGACGAAGTCCGCCGCGCGGTCCTTGCCGCTCCTCTTGGCCGCGCTCTGGCTCCTCGCTCTTTTCGCTCCCTTGCTGTTGCCCACGCGGGCGCTTGCCAACCGCGACATCGTCCTCTTCCATCTGCCGCTGCGGGCGTCGTTCCGGCTCCTCGCGCGCCTGGGGCCGCCGGTCTGGAACCCCTGGCTGAACGGCGGCCAGCCGGTCCTCTCGAACCCCAGCTATGCCGCTTTCTACCCGCCGAGCTGGCTGGCGCTCCTCCTGCCCGCCGCCTACGCGCTGAACCTCTCGGTCGTTCTTCATGCCGCTCTCGCCTTCGCCGGCGCCTGGCTCCTGGCGCGCCGGCTGGGTGGCGGGCGGGGGGCGGCGGCG
Organism: Thermoanaerobaculia bacterium; assembly: GCA_035603315.1. Lineage (GTDB taxonomy): Bacteria > Acidobacteriota > Thermoanaerobaculia > Multivoradales > UBA5704 > DATNKQ01. Next base: position 3,204 of record DATNKQ010000651.1, on the reverse strand, counting down.
CTCGCCGGCCTCGGCTACACGGGAAGCGGCGCCGCCCTCTCGCTGGTCAGCGCCTTCACCCTCTTCTGCAGCATGGCCTGGTTCCCCTGGGTCCTGGCGGCGGGCGACGCCGCTCTCCGCGGCAACAGCCCGCGGGCGCGGCTGCGCGCCGCGCTCGCCGCTGCCCTGGCCCTCGCCCTCCAGCTGCTGAACGGCGAGCCGGCGACGGTCCTCGTCAGCGGCCTCGGCCTCCTGGCGCTCGCCGTCTCATCGGCGGCTCGGAGCGCCGCCGATGAGGTCGGGTCGCATGGAACGGCGCCGCGCACGCTTCGCGCCAGGAGCACCCTTGGAATCATGCGCGGCTTCGCCACGGTCGCTTTCGTGGTCGCGGCCGCCATCGCCCTGGCAGCGGTCCAGCTGCTGCCTACCGCGCGCCGGCTCGCCGACTCTCCCCGCGCCGGCGGCCTGCCGCCGCGTCACGCCGTCACCTGGTCGGCGCCGCCCGAGCGCCTCATCGAGCTGGTCTTCCCGCGCTTCTACGGCGACCCGGCACGCAACCAGGAGAACCTCTACTTCGGCTGGCACCTGCACGATCGCGACTACCCCTACGTGCTGTCCATCTACCCGGGGTTGCTGCTCGCCGTGCTCGGCTTCTCGGCGTTGGTGCGCTGGCCGGTGCCGCGACGCCTGGCCTGGGCGCTGGCCGCGGGGGGCTCGGCGGCCCTGGCCGTCGGCCGCCACGACCCCTTCTATGCCGCGCTCCGCGCCGCCGTGCCGGCCCTGGCGCTGATCCGCTTCCCGGAGAAATTCGCCATCCTGACCGTCGCCTCCCTAGTGTTCGCCGGCGCCCTCGGCTGGCAGCACCTGCTGAACGAGCGCCGCGCCGGGCGCCGGGGAAGCGCCGACCTGCCGCTCGCGCTCGCCGCCGTCTTCCTGGCGACCGCCGCCGCCTTGACTGCCCTCCTCTACCTGCGCCCGGCCCTCGCCCCCTGGTTGGTGACGGCGCACGGAGCGCCCGGCGCTGCCGCGGCGAGCGTGGCGCGGGGGGTGGCCTACCTGCGCGCCGAGGGGTGGTGGGCGGTCGTCACCTCCACCGCCGTCGCCATCCTCCTAATGCTCTGCCGGCTCCGCCGGCCATCGGCGCGGGCGCTCTCCGCCCTCGCCGTCGCCCTCCTGGCAGCCGACCTCTGGCACTACGGACACCGCCTGATCCTTACCCTCCCGGCTGCCGAGTACCGCGATCCGCCGCCCCTCGCCCGCGCCCTCCTCGCGCACCCGACGGAGGGGCCCGTGGCTCGGGTCTACTCGCGGACTGCCCCCGACGGCCGGCCCGAGCTGGTGCTGCGAGGGGGCGACCCGGGCCTCGCTCTCGTGCGCACCCAGCTCGCCCGGCTCGACCCCTACTCCGCCGCCCTCTGGGGCCTGCCGTACGCCTTGAACGAGGACTACGACCTCATGCTGACCACCTGGGCCCGCCTGGCGCTGGTGGTTCTCCACAGCGAGTGGCGGCAGCCCGACCTCGCCTACCGCTTCCTCGGGGCCTGGAACGTGGCGACGGTCGTCGAGCGCCGGCCGTCGGCGGAGTGGATCGCGGAGGCGGAGCGGCGGCCGGCCGCGCCACCACTCCCGGGGAGGCCGGTCAAGAATCCCTACCTGCTGCCGCGCTACCGGTTCGTCCCCCGCGCGAGCTTTCACGCCAGCTACGCCTCGGCGCTGGCGGTGGCGCGCCTGCAGCGCTACGCCGTCGACCGCCAGGAGCACTGCGTGCGGCCGGCCGGCCGGCCGGGGACCGTCGACTACCCGGGGCGGCCGGAGCTCCTCTCCCTGCGGGACCGCGGCGGGCGGATCGCCGTCTCCTACCGCTCGGCCTCGGCCGCCTTCTTCACCGTCGCCATGACGTTCGACGACGGCTGGCGGGCGCGGGTCGACGGCCGCCCGATCGCCACCTACCCGACGGCCGCCTGCCAGCTCGGGGTCGAGCTCCCTGCCGGCACCCACCGGCTCACCCTCGCCTACCGCGACCCGATGGTCGGCTACGGGATGGTCCTCTCGCTGCTCGCCCTCGCCGCCTGCGCCGTGGGCTTCTCCTGGCGCCGGCCGGCGGCTCCTCCAGTTCCTCTGACGTAGAATCCGCGCACCGTGCTCCTCCATGTCCTCCTCGCCGTCTACGCCGCGGTGACGGGGCTGATCCTCGGCAGCTATCTGAACGTCGTCATCTACCGCCTGCCGCGGCGGGTGTCGACGGTGACGCCGCGCTCGCGCTGTACGGCGTGCGGGGCGCCCATCCGCGCCCGCGACAACCTGCCGCTCGTCTCGTTCCTCCTGCTGCGCGGGCGCTGCCGCTCGTGCGGCGCGCCGATTGCCTGGCGCTACCCGCTCATCGAGGCCCTGACCGCGCTCCTTTTCGTCGCCTGCCTCGAGCGCTTCGGGCTGACGCCGCGCGCCGCCGCCGCCGCCCTCTTCTGCTGCCTGATGGTCGCCCTGGCGGCGATCGACATCGAGCACATGATCCTGCCCGACCGCCTGACCCTTCCCGGGATCGTCGTGGGGCTCCTGCTGCAGCCCTGGATCGGCGGGGTGGGGCTCCGTGCCGCCCTCCTGGGCGCCCTCCTGGGCGCCAGCCTCCTGCTGGCCCTGGCGGGCGCTTGGTACCTGCTGCGCCGCGAAGAGGGGATGGGGCTCGGCGACGTTAAAATGCTGGCCTTGATCGGCGCCTTCCTGGGCTGGAAAGGCGTCCTCCTCAGCCTCTTCTTCGCCGCCTTCTGGGGAGCCGCCGTCGGCCTCGCCCTGATGCGCGGGAGCGGGGCGGGCCTGAAAACCAAGCTCCCCTTCGGCGCCTTCCTCGCTTTGGGCGGCGTCCTCACGCTCTTCGCCGGCGACCCGCTCATCGCCGCCTACCTGAGGCTCCTGTGAGCGCGCCGCTTCCGGCGGCGCCGCTGGCTCCGCCGGCGCCGGCTCCGGATACTCGCCGCCGGCGTCGCCTGGGTCTGCGGCACGAGGTCCTCATCCTCCTGCCGGTGGCCCTTCTGCTGCTCGCCATCCTGTCGACCTTCACCCTCTTCTCCTACCGCAGCTCGCTGGCGCTCCTCGCCGAGGAGCGCCGCGAAGAGGCGGCACACGCCGCGCGGCACGCGGCCCAGGCCCTGGCCGGCGCTTCCGGCCTTCCCACGGCGGCGGAGCTGCAACGGCTGGCGCCCGCCGCCCGCGGAATTGCCCTCCTGGACG
>DATNKQ010000649.1:0-16887 GCA_035603315.1 Thermoanaerobaculia bacterium | reverse complement strand
CCGCCGCCTCGGCGCCGTAGATCCCCGGGCCCAGCTCGGCCACGTTCAGGTAGATCTCGAAGATCCGACGCTTCTTGAGCTTCGCCTCGAGCTGGCGCGTGAGGGCCGCCTCCTTGAGCTTCCGCAGCGGGTTGCGCGAGGAGGAGAGCCAGAGGTTCTTCGCCAGCTGCTGGGTGATCGTCGAGGCGCCGCGCGGCAGCCGCTTCTCCTTCCAGGCCTCCTCCAACGCGCTCCTCATTTCCTCGCGGGCGAAGCCGTGGTGGGAGAAGAAGTCGTCGTCCTCGCCGACCAGCACGGCGACCTTGAGGTTGCTGGAGATCCGGCCGTATGGCACCCACCGTTGCTCGATCGGCCGCCGCGGAGCAAACCAGCCGCTTCCCCGGTACTCCTCGATGAACGCCGTCGTGCGGGGATTCTCGCGCGCCAGCGCCGCCACGTTCGGCCAGGTGACCGCCTCCCAGGCCAACCATGCCCCAGCGAGGAAGATGACCGTCGTGAGGAGAGGGCGCCCCCAGCGGCGGCGGGAGCGCAGCTCGGGCGCCGCGGCCGGCACGCCGGGACCGGCCTCCGTGGGGAGGGAGACCGCTTGGAGCGGTCGGATCGGCTCGATCGGCTGACTCATGGGGCGATGGAGGCCTAAGCATAAGCTGCCGGCGCCCTCTCTTGTGACTTCTTTGTGCCGGCCGCGCTTCCGAACATCAGTCTTCCCGGCTATGCTTGGATCTCAAGCCGTGAGCGAAGTCCTCCATCCCTCCGTGGCCCGTCCGGCCCCCGACGCGAGTGTTCGCGCACCTGCCGCGCGGCGCCCGCTGGCGCGAGCCGTGGGCCGCTGGGTCGTCCGGCACTATCGCCTGAGCTTCGGTCTGGTCCTCGTGCTGATGGCCGTCAATGTCTTCCTGCGCCTCGACGGGACCGCCGTCAACGACTCCGACGAAGCGCGCTACGGCGTCTCCGCGTACGAGATGGCCCAGGGAGGATCGCCGATCGTCACCACCTACGCGGAACGGCCCGAGTACTGGAACCTGAAGCCGCCCCTGGGCTACTGGGCGATGGCGCTCACCTTCCGGCTCCTCGGTGTCACCCCGTGGACCTTGCGCCTGCCGTCGGCGCTCTTCGCCCTCGCCTCGGTGGCGCTCACCATGCTCTTCGCCGGCCGCTGGCTGAGCCGCCGGGCGGCCATCCTCTCCGGCCTCGTCCTCGCCACCGCCCACGGTTTCCTTTCCAACCACGGCGCGCGCAGCGGCGACCTCGATTCCGCTCTCACCCTCCTCCTCCTCCTGGCGGCCCTGCAGGTGGCGCACCTTGACCGCTCGCCGCGGCGGCGCTGGACGATCGCGCTCCTCGGCCTGCTCTTCGGGCTCGCCTTCCTCGTCAAGTCCTTCGCCATCCTGCCGATGGTCCTGGCGGCGGCGTTCTACGTCGTCTACACCGGAGCGTGGCGCCGGTCGCAGCCTCTACCGGCGATCCTGTCGCTGCTCGCCTTCTTCCTCCCCATCGGCGGCTGGGCGCTGGCGCGTTACCGCGCCGACGGCACTGCCTACTTCCTGCGGCGAATGGTGCAGGAGGATCTGTTGGCCCGCTCGACGAGGGTGATCGACCACGTGCGCTACTCCCCTCTGGGCTACGTCGACGGCTTGGGCGATCGCCTGGCGCCCTGGCCGGAGCTGATCGTGGTCGCCGTCGTCGCCGCGCTGCTCGTCGGCCGGCCGCGGCCGTGGCGGCGGCTGCGGCAGGGGGTGATGCCGCTCCTGCTGCTGTGGACCGTCGTTCCTCTGCTGCTGTTCTCGGTGTCTAAGACCCAGCACCACTGGTACATGGATCCCGCCTACCCGGCGCTCGCCATGCTTTCCGGCGTGGCGCTCCTCGGCCTGCTGCGCCGATCCTCGAGCCGCCGCCGCACCGCCGCGCTCTTGGGCCTCATCGTGCTGCCCCTCGTCCTCTGCGAGGCGCGGTTCCTTACCCATGTCCTCCACCGCGACCGGGTGCCGCCCTCCCAGCATTTCCTGCGGGCTCTCGGGCGCCGGCCGCCGGAGCTGGGATCGCAGCTCTACGCCGGCTTCCATCTCAACCACGTCGAGCGTTTCCTCCTGGAGGCCGTAGACGGCTTCCGCGTCGTCGAGGCGGGCGGCTCCGGCGGCCCGACGGTGGACGCGCCGGTGCCGCGGGGGGCGCTGGTCCTGCTGCGCAAGGGGCACCTGCCGGGCGTGGGGCCGGGGCCGGGGTCCACCTACCTCGCCGGCACCCGCCGCTACGCCCTCTACCGCAGCGGCGGCAGGGGGCCGGATCCCGCGACCTATGGGCTCATCCCCGATCACTTCGGCGCTCGCCTGCCGGCGCGGGCTGCCATTCCGCTCACCGACGAGCCGCCGCGGTCGCCCGACCTGCCTTGAGCCTTCTCTAGGTTTTTTGGGCGGCGAGCAGTAGCTGGTAGTCCTGCGGGGTGTCGACGTCGGCGACCGCGCCGGGATCGTCCACCGCGACCTCCAGGAGCTCGGCCGCATGGCAGGCGAGCAGTTGGCGAAGGCCGACCGCGGGATCCAGGGCGTCGATCTCGCCGAGGAGGGCGGGAGCGATGGCGAGGGGATGGCCGCGTCGGCCGCGATGGACGGGAACGGCGAGGGGCGCCCCGCTGGCGGCCTGCCTTCTGAGCAGCTCGATGACCGTCGCCGCCCGCAGAGCGGGGAGGTCGGCGGGAGCGACCAAGAGCACCTCGCCGCGGCGCGCCAGCGCCTTCGCGCCGCCGAGCGCCGCGATCCCCTCGCGGATCGTCGACAGCATGCCGCGCTCCGGCGCCGGATTGACGGCCAGGATCAGGCCGGAACCCTCCCCCAACGCCGCCGCCCAGGTCCGCAGCTCGGTGTCCGCCGGCGCGGTGACCAGCACGATGGCCGCCGCGCCGCCCTGCCGCAGGCTCGCAACCACCGCGCCGACGATCGTGCCGCCGCTCCACGGCAGCAGCAGCTTCGCCCGGCCCATCCGCCGCGACGAGCCGGCGGCGGGGAGGACGGCGACGGGCACGGCCGGCGGCTCCTAGCGGCGAGGATCGGCGAGCGCCAGGAGGTGCGCCGCCAACCGGCGCGCCCCAAGGGCGAAACCTGCGGGATCGGGCAGCAAGGAGACGACGAGGTAGCCCTCGCCGGGGAAGTCGAAGAAGTAGCCGGGGTGGACGAGCACGCCGGCGCGGTCGAGGAGGGAGAGGGCCAGCTCCTCGTCCGGCAGGATGCGCGGCACACGCACCACCGCCGACCAGCCGCCCTGCGGCGCCAGGAGGGCGGCGGCCGGAACCTCGGCGAGCGCCGCGGCGAGGCCCGCGAGGTTCTCCTGCAGGCGTCCGAGGATGGCGGCGCGGATGCGCGGCGCCAGCGCCAGGATCCCGGGTAGGGCCCGCTGCACGGGAGTGGCGACCGACAGGTAGCCGTCCGTCACGCGCTCCAAGGCGGCAAGCGCCCGGCGGCGCTCCGGCGGCGGGCCCCCGGCGCGGATCCAGGCCAGCTTGAAGCCTGGCAGGCCAGCGCTCTTCGACAGGCCGCTGAGCGAGAAGGCGAGGGCGTCCTCGCGCGCCGCCCCCGGCCGGAAGCGCCCCTCCTCCGGGTGCAGCGGGAAGTCGGCGAAGACTTCGTCCGAGAGGAGAGCGAGCCCGCGGCTGGCGCAGATGCCGGCGAGTTCGTCCATCTCGGCGCGCCGCAGGTAGGAGCCGGTCGGGTTGTTGGGATGGACGACGACGAGGAGCCGCGTTGCCGGGGTCAATGCCCGGAGGACAGCTCCGGGGTCGACGCCGAAGCGGCGGTCGGCCTCGAGCGGGAAGTGGCGGAGGCGCAGGCCCTCGAGGGCCGCCAGGTCGTCGAGCAGCGGATAGGTGGGAACGGCGGTCAGCACCTCCTCGCCGGGGTCGGCGAAGAGCTTGAAAAGGAAACCGTAGGCCTCGCTCGTCGAGGCGGTCAGGGCGAGATCGTCGGGAGACACCCGGTCGTCCGGCCGCGAGAGGGCTTCCGCCAGGGCCTCGCGCGCCGAGACGAGGCCGAGCGGATGCGGCCGGTACTCGGCGCCGGCCGCGCGCCGCAGGAGCTCCGCCAGCTCCTCCGTGGGATAGGGAAGCCCGACCCGCGTCGGGTTGCTCGCCGTGAGGTCGATCGTCTCGAGCCCCCGCCTGGCGCGTTCCTCGACGGCTGCCGCCAGGCGGTTCCGGGAAGCCTCCCAGGGGAGCCTGCGCGAGAGGTGGAGGGTGGCGGAGGCGGCGGGCACGGGGGAAGTGTACCGGACGATCCCCCAAGTAGCGCTTTCGCGCTCCTCCGGCACCATCCATTTCAGGAGAACTGACGTTCACGATATGGGGTTCGCAGGATCTGCCGGTTGGTGAGGCAGGGCACGTCGTCCATCCGGGGCCGGAGCTTCGCGAGACAAGCCCTCGAGTGGGGCTTGAGCGATGGTCCCTTTTCGTCTGGAAGGAGGACTAGGGGAATGAAGAGTTCGAAGGAAAAGAAGCGGATCAACCGGATCATGATCGGGCTCGTCGTCGCGACGCTGGCGGTGCCGGTGGTGTACGCGGTGACCGCCACCGAAGCCCCCGCCGGGTACGACAACCTGACCAACGGCTTCGAGTCGCAGGCGCAGATGGACGCCGACCGTGTCAAGTTCGATGAAATCGAGCAGATCTCGGACGGCCTGGGACCGGACTACAACGCCCAGTCCTGCCGCGAGTGCCATCAGAACCCGGTCTCTGGCGCCGGGAGCCAGATCACCGAGCTGCGGGCCGGCTCCTTCAACGGCTTCACCTTCACCGACCATCCGGGCGGATCGCTGGTCAACGACCGCGCGATCAACCCCGCCATCCAGGAGCGCGTCCTGGGCACCGACAACGTGGCGACCTTCCGCGTCTCGCTCAACACCCTGGGCGACGGCTTCGTCGAGGCGCTCCCCGACAGCTTCTTCACCAACACCAGGAACGCTCAGCCCAGCGGCATGAAGGGCACCATCATCAACGTCCCGGTCAACGAGGCCCCCGGCGTCACCCGCATCGCCCGCTTCGGCTGGAAGAACCAGCACGCCAGCCTGCTCTCCTTCTCGGCCGACGCCTACCTGAACGAGATGGGGATCACCAGCCCGATGCAGCCGACGGAGAACACCTCGAACGGCAACTCCACGGCCGCCTACGACACGGTTCCCGATCCCGAGGACGCGGGGACGCCGACCAACCCCAACGGCCCCGACGTCGAGGCCTTCACCCGCTTCATGCGGTCGACCAAGGTGCCGCCTCGCGACACCGTGCTGGCGGGCACCTCCGACGCCATCGCCGGCGCCAGCATCTTCCATTCGATCGGCTGCGACATCTGCCACACGCCGACCGCGCAGACCGCCACAGCGGGAACTTCGTTCAACGGCGGCAAGTTCATCGTCCCAGCGGCCCTGGGCGACAAGATCATCCACCCCTACAGCGACTTCATGCTGCACGACGTGGGATTGGGCGACGGCATCGTCCAGAACGGCGGCCAGTCCACCATGAACAAGATGCGGACGGCGCCGTTGTGGGGCGCGCGCACCAAGTCGCGGCTCCTGCACGACACCCTGGACCTGACGCGCAACTTCTCGATCCTCGACCACACCAACGAGGCCGAGCCGGTCATCCAGAACTACATCAACTTGAGCTTGACGCAGCAGAACCAGCTGATCACCTTCCTGAACTCCCTGTAACGAACCTAGGGACCGGCCGGGTGGGTAGCCCGGCCGGTCCTTCGGGGCCTGCATGTGGGTATCGATCCGTAGCCGCGGCCGGCGAGTTCGGCCGCTTTTTGTTGCAGCCCGTTCTTCGACACTCCACACGGGGTTTGTCCCGGGGAGAGCCTCCAGGGTTCACAGGCCGGGCAAGGGGTGCTTCGGCGCCGACAGCCCGGGGTCCAGGCCGGCGACCTCGCGGAGCGCCGCGGCGGTGTACTTCTCGACCATGACGCTGCGCCACTGGGCCTGGAAGTCGGTGTTGTCCATGGGGGTCGCCGCCTGGCGGGCGAGCTTGGCGGCGTGGGCGATGGACTCGGCGGTCAGCGGCCGGCCGAGGAGCGAGTCGGCGGCCGCCGTCGCCGGCTGGGGCTGGGAGGCGACGGCTCCCAGGTAGATGCGGGCGGCGGTGACGGTCCCCCCGGCACCGGTCCAGACGGCGGCGGCGGCGGAGAGGACGGCGAAGTCGATCGAGCCGCGGCGGCGGAGCTTCCAGAAGGCGGCGCGGCAGTGGCCGGCGTCGGAGCCGGCGGGAAGGAGGATCTCGGTGAGGATCTCGTCGGGGCGCTTGCCGAGATAGTCGATGCCGTCGTTCCGGAAGAGCCCGGCGACGGGGACGGTGCGGTCGCCGGCCGCCGAGACCAGCTTGACCCGCGCGTCCAGGGCGCAGAGGACGGGGGCGGAGTCGGAGGCCGAGTGCGCGAGGCACTTGGGCGAGCCGGGCGCCACCCAACAGGTGGTGCCATCCTCCTTCAGGCAGTAGTCGATGGCGCGCCGCCAGTCCTCGGTCTGGTTGTAGTAGGTGCAGCGGGTGTCGACGCAGACGTTGCCGCCGATCGTCCCCATGTTGCGCAGCGGCGGCGAGGAGATGGAGTCGACGGCGGTGGCGAGGGCGGGGTAGCGGGCGCGCAGCCGCTGGTCGCGCGCGAGGTCGTCCAGGAGGGTGGTGGCGCCGATGGCGAGCTCGCCCGCGTCCCCGGCGTTCCCGCCGTTGCGGATGCCGCGGAGCTCGGGGATCCCCATCAGGCTCACCACCGTCGTCGCCTTCTGATGGCGGCGTTTCATGTTGGGCCAGAGGTCGGTGCCTCCCGCCACCAGGCGGACCGTCCGGCCCTCGGCCGCCCCTTCGGACGCGAGCACGGCGGTGGCGTCGGCCAAGGTCTGCGCGGAGACGAGCTGGAACTCGGGGAGCCGGAGCACGGAGCGGGCCTACCGTCTCACTTCGTGGTCAGGGCCCGCAGGCGCTTCTCGCGCAGGGCCTCTTCCCGGGTGGTCATGGTGCCGGAGGCGGACCGCATGCCGGCGCGCAGCTTCTCGCGGTAGTCGTTGATGGCCGTGCCGTCGCCTCCATCGGCGGGCGTGGGGACGACGAGCGTCTCCCCGAAGTCGAAGCGCGGGAAGGCGGCCGGCCCGTAGCGCGGCGCCGCCCCCGCGGCCTTCGCTTGCAGGGCTTTGAGCACCATGTGCGGGTGGATGGGCACCTGGTCGACACGGACGCCGACGGCGTCGAAGATAGCGTTGGCCACCGCCGGCATCACCGGCAGGAGCGGCCCCTGGCCGACCTCCTTGGCGCCGAACGGACCGCTGGGGTCGGGGTCCTCGATCAGATAGGTGGTGACCGGCGGCATGTCTTCGAAAGTCGGGCTCTTGTACTCGAGCATCGACGGGAACTTGTGGACCAGGGCGTCGGAGAGCCGCGGCGGCAGGCGGCGGAAGGCCTGCTCCTCCATCATCACCTCGCCCAGGCCCATGTAGACGCCCCCCTCGACCTGTCCTAGCACGAGCACCGGGTTGATGCACCTGCCGACGTCATGGGCGATCCAGACGTGGCGCGGGTCCCAGAGGCCGGTCTCGGGGTCGACCTCCACCTCGACCACCGCCGCCGTGTAGGAATAGGCCGGGGAGGGGCCGACGCCGGCGCCGCGGTAGCGGCCGGGGGAGCGCGGCGGCACGTAGGAGCCGGTGGTGCCGAGGGTGCCGAAGCGGGCCTCGGCGGCGATCACCGCCTCCTCGAAGCTCATCCCGCGCTCGGGGTCGGCGGCGTCGAAGACCCGCCGCTCGGCGAAGACCAGGCGGCCGATGGGGATCTCGATCTGGTCGGAGACCGCCGTCGCCAGGAGCTCCCGCGCCTGCTCGGCCGCCTCCATGGCGGCGTTGCCCATCATCAGGGTGACGCGCGAGGAGTAGCTGCCGAGGTCGACGGGGGTCAAGTCGGTGTCGGCGACGCAAAGGCGGATGTCGGCGAGCTCGACCCCCAGCACCTCGGCCACCACCGCCGCGAGGACCGAGTCCGATCCCTGGCCGATCTCTGCCTCGCCGCAGAAGACGGCGACGCCGCCCGAACGGTCGAGCTTGATCTGCACCCCCGACTGCGGCAGGTGATTCCAATAGATGGGGAGGCCGGCGCCGCAGAGGTAGGAGCCGCAGGCGAGGCCCAGGCCGCGGCCCGGGGGCAGCTTCCCCCAGCGCTCGCGGAAGCGGCTGCCCGCGACCACCGCGTCGATGCAGCGGCGGAGGCCCATGGAGCCGATCTGGAGCCAATTGGCGGTCACCGCACCGGCCTTCTCGAGCATGCCGAGCCGGAGGTCGGCGGGGTTCAGCCGCAGCTTCTCGGCGATCTTGTCGATATGCACCTCGAGGCCGAAGCGCGGCTGCGGGGTGCCGTGGCCGCGCTTGGGGCCGCAGGGCGGCTTGTTGGTGAAGGCGCGCATGCCCTCGAACCGGTAAGCCGGCATCCTGTAGGTCACCGTCTGCAGGGCGCCCGTGTAGTAGGTCGAGGCGACGCCGTAGCTGCCGTAGGCGCCGCCGTCAAGGGCGGTGCGCAGACTCTGGGCGGTGATCGCCACGCGGTCTCCCTGGCGCCGTATGCCCGTCCGCACCTCCATCAGCACCGGGTGGCGGCCGCGGTGGCAGTAGAAGACCTCCTCGCGGTTGAGCGTCACCTTGACCGGGCGCCCGAGCTTGAGCGCCATCTTCGCCGCCACGATCTCGTGGTTGAAGGGGTCGCTCTTGCCGCCGAAGCCGCCGCCGTTCGAGCAGGCGATGACGCGGACGCGGGAGGCGGGGATCGCCAGCACCTTGGCGAGGGCGCGGTGGACGTAGTGCGGGGTCTGGGTGGAAGAGTAGACGGTCACCCGCTCGTCGTCCTCGGGGACGGCGACGGCGGCGTGCTGCTCCATCGGCAGATGGGTGTTGCCCTCGTAGAAGAGGACGTCCTCGAAGATCTCGTCGGCCTGGGCAAATCCCGCCTCGACGTTGCCGAAGGTCAGCGAGATCGCCTTGTGGACGTTGCCGTGGTCGCCGTAGTCGTGGATGCGCGGCTCGGGGGTGGCGATGGCCTGCTCGACGCTGGAGAAGGTCAGGAGCGGCTCGTAATCGACCTTCACCAGCAGGGCCGCCTCGTAGGCGGCGTCCTCGGTGGTCGCCGCCACCGCCGCCACCGGGTCGCCGACGAAGCGGACGCGGTCGGGACAGAGGGCGTGCTCGTCCTGCGACACCGGCAGGATGCCGAAGGGGATCGGCAGCTCCTGGCCGGTCAGGAAGCCGAGGACTCCGGGGACCTTCGCCGCGGCGGCGAAGTCGATGCCGCGGATGCGAGCGTGGGGGACGGTCGAGCGGACGAGCTTCAGGAAGCACATCCGCGGAAAGGCGAGGTCGTCGGCAAAGCGGGTCTCGCCGGTCACCTTGGCCCGGCCGTCAACGCGGCGGAAGGGCTTGCCGATCAGCCGCAGCTCGCGCTCCGGTTCGGGAGCGGGTTTTTCCGCGGATTCCGCCATCGTTCGGCTACGTTGCTCGCCGTTCCGGCTCCGGCGCGCCGTAGAAGACCGCCGACGGTGGCGGCTGCGTTTCGCCGCGCAGGCGGGCCGCGGCCCACTCCACCGCCTCGACGATCTTGTGGTAGCCGGTGCAGCGGCAGAGGTTGCCGGCCAGGGCCTGGCGGATCTCGGGGGCGGTGGGGCGATCGTTGCCGGCGAGCAGCGCCTTGGCGGTCAGGAGGATGCCGGGCGTGCAGTAGCCGCACTGCGCGGCGCCCAGATCGGCGAAGGCGGCCTGCAGGGGGTGGAGCTCGTTGCCCCGCTTCAGGCCCTCGACGGTCTCGATCTCGCGGCCGCCCATCTCCGCGGCAAGGGCCAAGCAGGAGAGGATGGGCCGGCCGTCCACGAGAACAGCGCAGGTGCCGCACTCGCCGAGCTCGCAGCCGTGCTTGGTGCCGGTCAGCCCGCACTCCTCGCGCAGCACCTCGAGCAGGGTGTGGTGGGTGGGGAAGACGACCGCCTGGTCCTCGCCGTTGATGCGCAGCTCGAGCGTCGTCCGCCCGGCACTCCGGCCGTCCGCCACGCTCAGCCCTCGCTCTCCGGCGGGACGGCCTCCGGCACCACGAGATCCACCTTGGGCGGCTTGAGCTTGACTCCCGGCGCCAGGACGCCGCGCACGAGGAGCTCGGCGCACTGCTCGCCGATGGCCCGGGCGCTCTGTCCCCCTTCAGGCCGGAACCAGCGCGCCGTCCAGTTCAGCGCTCCGAGGATGGTGAGGGCCGATACCTTGGGGTCGGTGCGGCGGAAGAGGCCCGCCACGGTCCCCTCCTCGATCACCTCGCGGAAGTGCAGCTCGTACTCGTCGCGCTGGGCCTGGATGGCCTGGCGCCGCCGCTCCCCCAGGATCTCCACCTCAAGGTGGGCGAGCGACCCCGGCGTCCCCTCATGGACGTCGTTCAGGCGCACCACGTGGCCGACGATGAGGAGATAGAGCTGCGCGTCGGCGGGGAGGTTCAAGCCCCGCACCCGCTCGGCGAGCGCGCGCAGGCCGGCCAGGGCGTCCTCCTGGACGAAGGCCAGCAGCTCCTCCTTGTCCTCGAAGTAATAGTAGAGGTTGCCCACCGCCATCCCCAGCTCGGCGGCGATGTCGCGCATGCCGGCGGCGGAGAGGCCCTTGCGGAGGAAAACCCGCGACGCCGCGTCGAGGATGGCGCGCTTCTTTTCGACCTTGGCGGCGCCTTCCTGGGCGCGAAGTGCTTGAACCATAGTTCAAAGTGTGACAGGTCAGAGCACGATTGTCAAGCAAAGGATTGTGGACGGTGTACGGTGCGCCCGGCTATCCTCGAACGGTATGTCCCCGGCGATGAAATTCGGTTCAATTCTGGCCCTGGCCGTTCTTCTTGGATGCGGCGGGTCGGAGCCGGGGGCAAGAGAGAGCGCGGGCCGGCCGCCGCGCTCCCCGCAACGCGTGCTGCCGGGGGTGGGACGGGTGCTGATCGACTGGACGCGGGCGGACGAGCCGCGGCAGCGGACGGTCGTCGGCAGCGCCGGCGCCGCCCTCGGCCCGGCCGGCGGCCCCCTGCGGCTGGCCCTCTTCGTCTCCCCGCGGCGGGCCGAGGAGGTGCGTGACTTCGCCTCGAGCTTCGCGCCCTTCCGCGCCACGACGGGCGGCAGCGAGCTGGTCTTCGCCGGCACCGGCCGGGCCGCCGCCTCGTCCGCCGAGCGCCGGATGATCGCCGAATGGTGCCGCCAGCTCGCCGCCGAGGCGGCGGTGGGGAGGGAGAACCCCGCCTATGGCCTCGTCCTCTCCTGGCACCGCGGCGGCGGCTCGGGCGCCTGCGACGACCTCTCGGTCTACCGCACGGGGGAGGCGCACGCCAGCTCGTGCGCCTGGGAGGGCGAGCTCGCCGGCCGCCTGGCCGCCGGCGAGCTGCGGCGCCTCTACGCCTGGTTCGACGGCCTCGGCGCCTTTCAGGCGGGGGGAGACGAGGCGCCGTCGGGCGCCCTCCCCGCGCGGCTGGTCTTCGCCGGCCGCGGACCGGCCGAGGCGTCCGCCGCCGACCGCGCGGCGATCGCCGATTTCGCTGCCGCCCTCGACCGCGAGCTCGCCGCCCGCCGGACCGGGCCGCCGGCCGCCCCGCGCCTCCTGCGCCCCGAAACCGCGCCTGCCGCGGCGGTTCCCATCGTCACCTCGCCACCGTCCTCGGCGGTTCCCCCACCGCCGGAGTCGGTCCCTAGCGCTTCACCACCCCCGACAGACCTCCCCCGATGAGGGCTGCGACGTCGGCGAGGACGCGGGGGAGGGTCAGGCCGGCGGGGGAGGCGAGATAGCGCGGGCTCCAGACGGGGTCGAACTTCTCCTTGTACTGGCGCAGCCCCTGGAAATTGTAGAAGTGCTCCCCGTGGCGGAAAACCATCGAGCCCAGGCGGCTCCAGAGCGGCGCCAGGGCGCGGTTCTCCAGCCCCGACAGCGGCGCCATGCCGAGGTTGAACCAGCGGTAGCCCTCGGCCTTCCCCATCAGCATGAGCTCAAGGAAAAGGTAGTCCATGACGACGCTGCCGATCTCCGGTCGGTGGCGCATGAGGTCGATCGAAATCTCCTCCTTCTCGGCCCCGCGCCAAATGTTGGCGAAGGCGACGATCTTCCCCTCGCGGCGCACCAGGGCCAAGGGGAAGCGGGCGAGATAGGCCTCGTCGTAGAAGCCGAGCGAGAAGCCCTTCTCGCGCACGCTCTTGTCGCCCAGCCAGGAGTCCGAGATCTCCTTGAGCGCGGGGAAGAGCGGCGGCACCTGCTCGGCCGGCACCACCTCGAAGCCGTAGCCCTCGTTCTGGCTCTTGCGGTGCGCCCAGCGCAGAGTCTTGCGCTCCCGGCCGTCGAGCGAGAAGTCGGTCAGCGGCACGCGCCCCTCCTGGCCGAGCTTCAAGAGGCTCAGGCCGAGGTCGGCGTAGAGGTAGAGCTCGCGCTCGCCGACCTGGTAGAAGACCGGCCGGCCGCCGTGCTGGTCCGAGAGCTCGCGGAACCGCCAGGCGAGGTCGATGCGCTCCTGCTCCGGCCCCACCGGATCGCCCATCGCCACCCAGCTCCGCCGCGACACTGCGTACATGAGGAAGGCGGTGCCAGAGTCGTTGAACAGCAGCTCCTTGTCGCCCAGGAGACCCAGGTAGGCGTAGGTCCGCCGCGAGGCCGCGGCGATGGTCGCCGCGAGGTCGATGTCCCGGGGGGTGGGAAAGGTCGGCTCCGGCCGGGCGGGCCGCATCAACCGTTCGAGGGCGACGGCCAGGACGAGGAGGAGGACCGCCACCGAGGCGCGCAGGAAGCGGGGAGCATTGCCGAAGAGGGTGAAGCGCCACCAGATCTCGCGCGAATAGTCGACGTGCTTGTAGGCGAAGAACCCCAGCCAGATGGAGCCGAAGAGGACGATGGCGATGGCGCCGATCCACACCGGCGTGAAGGGCTGGCTGGTGAGCGAGGCGCGGCGGTAGAAGTGACGACGGCAGGGGATGAGCGAGGCGAGCATCAGCGAGAGGAGGATCGCCTCCTCGTAGTCGAGGCCTTTCAGCAGCGAGACGACGATGCCGGTCGCCAGGAGGATCACGGCGAGCTGATAGGCGGCGTCCAGGCGCCGCTGCAGGCCGGTGGCGAGGAAGAGGAGGCCGACCCCGGCGACGCTCCCCAGGAAGTGGGAGAGCTCGATGACCGGCAGCGGCAGGAGAGCGCTCAGCCAGGCGAGGCGGGTGTGGACGGCCGGGGTGGCGCCCGAGATGAGGAGGATGGCGCCGCCCAGGAAGGTGGTGGCCGCGAGGACCGGCGGCACCACCGAGGGCGCCCGCTTGCCGAAGAAGCGCGCCACCCGCCCCAACTGGTGGCGCCGCTCGACGACCTCGTTGACGGCCAGGAGCACCGTCGAGACGATGAGCGGACAGAAGTAGTAGATGGCGCGGAAGGCGATCAGCGAGCCCATCACCTCGGGGCGCGGTAGGTCGTGGGGGAGGAGCAGCACCATCACCGTCTCGAAGACGCCCAGCCCGCCCGGCACCTGCGAGAGCAGGCCCACCACCTGGGCGAAGAGGAAGATGGCGAGGAAGGCGGGGAAGTCGATCCCCCAGGAGAGCGGCACCAGGGCGTAGAGGACGGCGCCGGCGAGCAGCCAGTCGAGCGAGGCGACGGCCGCCTGCAGGAAGGCGAGGGCCGGCCCCGGCAAGACGAGCTCCATGCCGCCGACGACGATCGGCCGCCGCCGCACGAGGTTGAGGATTAGGTAGCCGGCGAGGAGGGCGAGGAAGAGGACGCCGACCGGCCGGGCGCTGGCCATGGGGAGGTGGAGCGACGCCGGCACGGTGGGGGGCTCGAGGACGAAGGTGACGCCCGAGAGGGCCAGGAAGCCGAGCCAGAAGGTGACGAAGCTGAAGGTGACGACCCGGGTGACGTCGAGGGCCGAGAGCCCCCAGCTCGAGTAGAGGCGGACGCGGAGAGGGGTGCCGGTGAAGAGCGGATAGCCGAGAGTGTTGCTGAACGAGGAGGCGGTGAAGCTGGCGAGCGCGATCTTCGGGTAGGGCAGCGAGATCCGGCTGTAGCGCAGGGCGAGGACGTCGTAGCAGGTCAGCGCCAGATAGCCGGCGAGGGTGAGACCCATGGCCTCCAGCACGCGGATGCCGGGCAGGCCGTCCAGGTAGAAGCGCACGTCGCGGTAGCGAAAGCCGCGGAGCTCGCCGCGCAGCAGCCAGAGCGCCACGGCGAAGAAGGCGAGGCTCAGGAGAGGCGCCAGCTTGCGCAGGGTGGCGCGGTTCAGCTCCATGGCTCTAGCGCGCCTCGCAAACCTTCGTCTCCGCCGCCTCGCTCGTCATCGCGGTCCTCATGGGCGCCGATGCCCTTGCGCGCGCCATCTGTATGCTTTTCGTATGCCGGCCCGGCCGAAGCGGCTCCCGGGCCAGCCTGGAATGGAGGGTGAGTATAAGCCAGAGCCGCCGGGAGGACTGCCCCTCACTCCGCCACGTGCACCAAGAGCTCGCGGGGGCCGTGGCGGCGGCGGTGCTCCCAGAGGTAGATCCCCTGCCAGGTGCCGAGGCCGAGCTCGCCGTCGACGATGGGGATCCCGAGCGAGGTCGCGGTGAGCACCGCCTTGACGTGCGACGGCATGTCGTCGGGGCCCTCCGCGGTATGGGTGTAGAGGGGGTCGTCCTCGCGGACGAGGCGGTTCAACCAGGCCTCGAGGTCGCGCCGGGCGGAGGGGTCGGCGTTTTCCTGGATGGCGAGGCTGGCCGAGGTGTGGCGGACGAAGACGGTGCACAGCCCCTCGCGGACGCCGCTCTCCGCCACCGCCGCCGCCACCTCGGCGGTGACGTCGTGCAGACCCTGTCCGGAGGCCCGGATCGAAAGCTTTTTGACCACCGCCGGAGTCTAGCAGACGGGCGCCGCGGAAATGGTTACGAAGCCGTGTCGCGGAGGCGCAGCTCGAGAAAGGCCGTGCCGGCGACCGGGTTGAAGCGGTAGGCCCGGATCTCCACGAAGCCGAGGCTGCGATAGAGCGCCCGCGCCCGCTCCATGGCCGGCAGGGTGTCGAGCCGTAGGCGCTCGTAGCCGATCGCCCGCGCCTGTTCGATCGCCGCCACGGCGAGCGCCCGCCCGGTGCCCGCGCCGCGCCAGGCCGGCCGGACCCATAGCCGCTTCATCTCGCAGATGCCGTCCGCGAGCTTGCGGACAGCGACGCATCCCGCCGTCTCGCCGTCCGCCATGGCGAGCAGGAGCCGTCCGGAAGGCGGCGCATAGTCGCCGGGCAGCCCGGCCACTTCCGCCGCGAACCCCTGGAAGCCGAGGTCGAGACCGAGCGAAGCCGCATACTCCTCGAACAGCTCCCGCGCAAGAGCGAGGTCGGCGGCCGTCACGGCCTGGGAGATCGTCAGCATGGCGCGTGGCGAGCGACGAAACGCGACAGGATTATCGCATTCGATCCGGGTGACTGAACGGCTGAGGGCGGTTCTCGACACCAACGTCTTCGTCTACGCGTTTCTCACCCGCAGTCCCTCGAGCCCGACCAAGGAACTCGTCCGCCTCTGGCAGGAGGGCGGCTGCCCCTGCTGTGCTTGCTAAGGGGAACCTCCTTGGCCTACCTTGGATGCATGACGACGCTCGATCGCCGCCGCTTCCGTCCATTGGGTTCCTCGGGTCCGGCGGTCTTTCCGCTCGCCCTCGGCTGTATGGGCATGTCCGGGATGTACGGTCCCGCCGACGAGGGCGAGAGCATCGCCACCATCCACGCGGCGCTCGACCACGGCGTTACGCTACTCGACACCGGCGACTTCTACGGCATGGGCCACAACGAGATGCTCATCGGCCGCGCGCTCAAGGGCCGCCGGGAGAAGGCCCTCCTGTCGGTCAAGTTCGGCGCCCTGCGCGCGCCGGACGGCAGCTGGCTCGGCTTCGACGCGCGGCCCGCGGCGGTGAATAATTTCCTCGCCTACACCTTGACTCGCCTGGGCGTCGACCACGTCGATATCTATCGCCCCTCCCGCCTCGACCCCGCGGTGCCCATCGAAGAGACCGTTGGCGCCATCGCCGAGCTGGTCGCGGCCGGCTATGTGCGCGCCATCGGGCTGTCGGAGGTAGGCCCGGAGACCATCCGCCGGGCGCGGGCCGTGCACCCCATCTCCGACCTGCAGATCGAATACTCCCTCATCAGCCGCGGGCCGGAGGCCGAGATCTTCCCCGTCCTCGAGGAGCTCGGCATCGGCGTCACCGCCTACGGAGTGCTCTCGCGGGGGCTCCTGAGCGGCTCGAAGCCCGCCGGAAAGAGCGACTTCCGGGCGCATCTACCGCGCTTCAGCGGCGAGAACGGCGAGCGCAACCGGCGTCTCGTGGAGGAGCTCGAGAAGCTCGCCGTCGAACGGGGAGTCCGGCCGGCGCAGCTCGCCGTCGCCTGGGTGCTGGCGAAGAGCGAGCGCATCGTGCCCGTCGTCGGGGCGCGCACGAGGAAGCAGCTCGCGGAGTCGCTGGGAGCCCTCGACGTCGACCTCTCGCCCGCCGATCTCGCCCGCATCGAAGAGGCCGTCCCCGCCGCCGCCGTCGCCGGCACCCGCTACGACGAGCGCCAGATGCGGATCCTCGACAGCGAGCGGAAGTAAGCAGGGCCGCGCCAACGGAGGCACCCATGAAGATGTCCGGAATCCCCTTCGGTTTGACCGATTGGTCGCAGGTCGAGCCGACCGATCACAAGGGCGAGACGGGCACCGCCTACTGGCGGACCCGCCAGTTCGGAGACATCCGCGTCCGCATGGTCGAGTACACGCCGGGCTACTTAGCGGACCACTGGTGCACCAAAGGCCACATCCTCGTGTGCCTCGAAGGAGAGCTGGAAACCGAGCTCGGAGACGGCCGCAAGGTGATGCTCAAGCCAGGAATGAGCTATCAGGTAGCGGACGAAACCGA
>DATNKQ010000647.1:0-6710 GCA_035603315.1 Thermoanaerobaculia bacterium | reverse complement strand
CCGGCGACGGTCAGGAGAGCGACGACGGCGCGCGCCTCCCGCCATCCCCGCCACCATCGCGAAACTCGCGGGCGGCTCAGAAGCGGCGCTCCCACTGGCCGTCCACGGCATAGCTGGAGCCGGTCTGGGTGAGCAGCACGGTGAATTTCGGCGAGACGTGCCACTGCACCTGGAGGATGTTCTGCCGCGCGGAGGAGGGATCGGTCGAATAGGTGATGAAGATGTCCTTCGACAGGCGTTTGCCGACCGTTACGCCGACCCCGGTGACGGACTCTCCGGCCGAGGCGGCGACGGGGTTGATGCGGAAGCGGTCGAGGCCGAAGAGCGTGCTGACGCGGGTGGAGATCACCGAGGCCGCCTGCCCGTAGAGGAAGCCCTGCGCCCCCACGGCCGGCTGCTGGTTGGCGCCGGGGGTGGGCGGGGCGAAGAGCTGGCCGCCCTTCTGAGGCAGCTCCTGGCCGCTCGCCAGGAGCGCCAGGATCTCCAGATCCGCGAGGTCGGCGTTCGAGGAGAAGCGGGCGTCGAGCCGCTCGATCGTTCCCGAGAGGTTGAGCGTGATGGCAAAGTTCTGCACCTCGGTGGTCGCCACGAGGTCGATCACCGGGTCGACCTTGTAGGGGTTGGCGAAGGTCAGCAGGCCGCGCTCGATCTTGTACTCGTTGTCCGCGTAGGTGAGCTTGCCGCCCGGCTCGAGCTCGACGCGGCCGAAGACGACCGGGCGCGCGAGGCTGCCCCGCAGGGTGAGGTCGATGCTGCCGTGGACGTCGGCGACGTTGTTGCGCACGCGCAGCACGTTGGGGCCGCTGATGGAGACGTTCAGCTGGGTCGTCGAAAGGAAGTCGCTGGTCTGCGCCACCTCGATCCGCTGGCGCTGGAAGACGCGCTGCAGGAGCTCGAGGGTCCCCACCTGGACGTCCTGCAGGTAGTAGGCGCGGTCGAGCTCGACGCTGCCGCGGATGAGCCGGCCGCTCTCCGCCGAGGAGAGCGAGAGGTCGGCGTTGCCGCGCGTCAGGAAGCCCTCCGGGTAGCGCAGGGTGACGTTGCGCGCCGCGGCCAGCAGCTGATAGGCGAGCGGCCGGCCGGCGACCGGCAGGCTCATGCGGCCGGAGAGGCGGAGCGTGCCGCCGCCGAGCTCGCTCCGCAGGTCGTCGAGGACCAGCTCGCCGCGCTCGAAGAGGACGGTGCCGGTGATGTTGTCGAAGGAATGCGGCAGGCTGGGGACGATCAGCCGCGCGCCGCGCAGGACTCCTTCTCCGGATACCGCCGGGTCGGCCAGGTTGCCGCGGACGGTGGCCAGCACGTCGAGGTAGCCGCTCAGGTCGAGGTCCGGGACGAAGAGCTTCGACCAGCCCGCCCAGATGGAGCTCTGCAGGTGGAGGTCGAGCGGCGTCCGCGGGCCGCCCAGGCCGACGCTGCCGCTCAGGAAGAGGTCGGTGTCGTGCTCCGGCTCGCCCAGATAGAACGAGCGGATGAGGAGGCGCCCGGGATCGAGGGTGACGTCGACGGGCTCCAGGTTGCGGATCTCGCGCCCCTGGTACTGCGCCCGCAGGTCCGAGAGGGCGAGCTCGCCGCGGTACTTCCCGGAGCCCCAGTCGGCGTCGAAGGTGGCGCGGCCGGTGAGCGAGCCGGTGAAGGCGGGGAGCGGGCGCGCGGCGGCCAGGCGGGCCAGCCCGGGGAGGTTGTCGCTCTTGAGGTCGATGGCCAGCTCCGTCCCCCGGCGGTCGAGGCGGCCGCCGCCCTCGAAGGTGGCGAGCCCCAGGAGCGAGCCGGCGAGGCGCACCCCGTAGCCGTCCCAGGTCGCCATCAGCTCGGCGGTGCCGGCGTCCCCCAGCGCGCGGCCGGCGAGCTCGAGGCCGCTGCCGCGGAGGGTCAAGGTGGCCTGCGGCCGGTCGAGGGTGCCGGCGACGGCGGCGGCCACTGAAACAGTACCGGCAGGGCTGTTCGCCCGCCCCAGGAGGTCGTCGAAGGGGGCCTTCGCGAGGTCGAGTCGGGGGGCGTCGACAGTGGCACTCACGCGGTCGCCGGCGCTGTCGTAGCTGCCGTTGACGAGGATCCTGCCGGCGGGAGCCTCGATCACCCCGTTGTCGATCCGCACGGCCGATCCCACGAAGGAGACGGCGGCGCTCGCCTGGCCGACGGCGATGCCGCGCACGCCGAGGCCGGAGCCGCGCACGTCGGCATGGCCGGAGAGGACGTCGGGCGTCCCTGAGAGATCGAGCCGGCCGGTGACCACGCCCTCGAGCGCCGGCGGGTTGTCGAGGAGGAAGGCGGCGGCCGAGGCGGCGGGCCAGTCGGCGGCGTCCACGCGGATGGCGATCTGCTCGCCCGGGGGGAGCTTGCCCCGCGGCCCGGGGAACGGCACCCGGCCGGCCAGCTTGAGCGTCGAGCGCCCGCGGACGAGCGCCAGGTCGAGGCCCTCGACCGCCTCCGGGCGCAGGGTCAGGGAGCCGGTGAGGCCGTCGGCCGTGAGCTTGGGGCTCGCCACGTCCTGCAGGTTGAGGTCGAGCCCCAGCGAGAAGCCGGCGCGGTCGAACTGCAGGCTGCCGTCGACCCGGCCGCGGCCGGCGGTCGGCAGCCAGAAAGGCGGTTGGGGGGACGGCGTCCCCGCCGACTCGATGAGCCGCGAGACGGCGGCCGCCGACTGGGTGTCGAGGTGGAAATCGACGCGGCCGGCGAGACGCTCCAGGGACAGCGAGCCGCTGCCGGTGACGGTCTGGCCGGGAGCGCTCAGGCGAAGGGCGTCGCCCTGGAGGACGCCGCGGTCGATGGTCAGGGGAAGGTCGCCGGAGACCGGCAGCCCCGAGCCCTGCTGCTGGGCCGTCAGGTGGACGTCCGCGCGGCCGCTCCCCAAGAGGAGCGCCGACGAGTTGAGGCGGTAGACGAGGCGCCCGCTGGCCTCGCCGGAGAGGCCGGGGAGCTTCACCTTCTGGTCGGTGAGGAGAGGCTCGATGTCTAGCCCAGCGAAGGTGAGGTCGAGGGCGACCGGCCGGCCGCGCGCCGTCTTGGTGATGGTATCCACGTCGACCCGGCCGGCGATCGCGCCGCCGGCGTAGGCCGCGTGCTGGACGTCGATCCGCAGCCCCGGCGGCCGGCCCTCCAAGTGGGCGGCGACCTCCGTGGCGGCGCGGTCGAGGAAGTCCAGGCGGGGCGCGATCACCGTCCCCTCCCAGCTCCAGTCCTTGGGCGAGACGACGAAGCCGCCGTCGAAGTGGAAGGCTCCGGAGATCAGCGGCTCCAGGTAGCCGAGGCGGTTGGCGAGCTGCGCCGCGCCATCGGCCTCGAACCGGATGTCGACCTGCACGCCCTTCTTCCAGGTCACCGAGCCGTTGCCCTTCGCCGTCAGGTCCGGCCCCGACAGGCGGGCGGAGGAGATCCGCAGCCGCTGCTGGTCGAGGAGCAGGCTCCCCTTGGCCGAGAGGGTCGTCGAGTAGGGGTGGGCGTCGGGGAGGACGGTCCGCACCTCCTGGGCCGTCACCAGGGCGTCCAGGCGGTTCTTGCCGGCCCCCTCCATCCTCCCCCACACGGCGCTGGCGTCCAGGTCGAGCGGGAAGCGCCGCTCGTTGAGCACGAACTCGCCGTTCTGGACGAGGATGTGGCCGATGCGGGTCTCGAAGCGGCTGGGACCGCCGCCGGGACTCCCGAACTGCGGCAGGTTGCTGCTGCCGTCGGCGTTGAAGACGATGTAGAGGCGCGGCTGCACGACCTCGATCTGCTGGAGGTCGAGGATGCGCGCGCGGAGGCTCCGCCAGGAGAGCTGGAGGCGGACGTACTTGACCGTGGCGACGGGCGGATCGCCCTTCCGCGGACCGGGGATGACGAGGCCGCGGAGCTCGGCGGAGAGCGGCGGGAAGAGCGTGTAGTCGATGCCCTCGACGGTCACCGGACGGTGGAGGTATTCGGTCAGGCGGGCGACCACCAGGTCGGCGGCGCGGCGGTGCGTGTAGTCGCTGCCGAGGAGGAAGTAGACGCCGACCAGGAGGGCCGCCAGGAGGACGATCCCCCAGACGAACGGGCGCACCACGAAGCGCCGCAGGCGGCCCGGCCGCGGGCGCTCCGGCGCGCTCATCGCTCGGTCCCCGGCTCCTCGCTCCCCAGGCCGCCCCAGCGGAGCTTGACCCGCAGGTTGTCGTAGAAGCTCCGGGTGTTCACCTTGACCAGGCGGACGACGCCCGCGCCGCGGGTGATGCGCAGGGTGTCGCGGTGGCCGATGGAGGTCCCCTCCTGGCCGTCCAGGGTCAGGTAGACCTCCTCGCGCTGGGTCTCCAGCGAGATCTCGATGAGGCCGCTGTCGGGCACCACGATGGGGCGGAGAGCGAGAGCGTGGGGGCAGATGGGGGTGAGCACGACGACCGGCAGCAGCGGGTTGACGATCGGCCCCCCGGCCGACAGGTTGTAGGCGGTCGAGCCGGTGGGGGTCGAGATGATGAGGCCGTCGGAGCGGTAGCGGGCGATCAGGTGCCCGTCGACCGACAGCGTCAGCTGGATGATACGGGCGAGCGCGCTCTTGGTGACCACCGCGTCGTTGAGCACCCGAAAGGAGAGCGAGCCGCCGCCGTTCCGCCGCAGCTCGACGTCCAGGAGCGACCGCGCCTCGGTCTCGCAGTTGCCGGCCAGCACCTGCAGCAGAGTCGGGTAGAGGTCGCCGCGGTTGATCTCGGTCAGGAAGCCCAGGTTGCCCAAGTTGACCCCCAGGATCGCCACCCCTGAGGAGAGCGTGCGGGCGACCGACAGGAGGGTGCCGTCCCCACCCAGCACGACCACCAGGTCGTAGGTGTCGGAGGCCCGGAAGGAGGGCTCGCTTTCGAGGCCGCGGGCGCGCAGGGTGGCCTCGTCGAGCACCACCTCGATGTCGCGGCGGCGGAGCCACTCCGCCATCTCATGGGCGGTATGAACGGCCTCGCGGCTGGCCACCTTGGCCACCACCCCCACCCGCTGCACGCGGCCGCCGCGGCTCACCGGCCAGCCCTCAGGAGCGCGAAGGTCTCGCGGTTGCCGCCCATGCCGGTGACCGGCGAGGGGAAGAGCCCGAGGAGGGTGAGCCCCAGCGCCTGGAGCCCTTCCGCGCACTCGCGGACCACCCGCTCGCGGACGGCCTCGTCGCGCAGGATTCCTCCCTTGCCGACAGCACCGCGGCCGGCCTCGAACTGCGGCTTGATGAGCGGCAGCAGGAGGCCCGTGGGGACGAGGTGGGGCAGGAGGGCGGGCACCACCTTGGCGAGGGAGATGAAGGAGACGTCCACGGTCGCCAGATCGCAGAGCTCGGGCAGGGCGTCCGGGGGAAGGTGCCGAGCGTTGACGCGCTCCATCACCATCACCCGCGGGTCCTGCCGCAGCCGCTGGTCGAGCTGGCCGTAGCCGACGTCGAGGGCGTACACCCGCGCCGCCCCGCGCTCGAGGAGACAGTCGGTGAAGCCGCCCGTCGAGGCGCCGACGTCCAAGCAGACCCAAGCCTGAGGGTCGATTCCGAAGTGATCGAGGGCGTGCGCCAGCTTGCGGCCGGCGCGCGAGACGTAGGGCTCGCTGCGGGCGCGGACGGCGACGCGCGCCGTTTCCGCCACCCCGGTTCCGGGCTTGTCGACGCGGCGGCCGTTCACCTCGACGGTGCCCGCCATGACGGCGCGCCGCGCCTGCTCGCGGCTGGAGAAGAGGCCCCGCTCGAACAAGAGTTGATCCAGGCGCAAGGGAGAGCGGTTCTTCCCGCGGCGGTGGGCGGCCTCGTCCGCGGCCGGGGCGACGCTCAGCGCCCGATGGAGGATCCCGGGAGCGCCTCTTCGATCAGCATGATGGGGATGTCCGAAACGATGGGATAGACCAGCCCCGAGTCGGCGCAGTAGAGCCCCTGCTCGACGACCGGCTCCTCGTCGCGGAAATGCTCGCGGTACTTCTCGACCAGGCTCGAACGGACCTCCGGCGGTAGCTCGATCAGCTCCAGCTCGCCCTTGCTCTTGGGGCAGACCAGGATTTCCAGCAGCTCGGGATCGACGGCCATGAGGGCCTCCTCGAAGGGCCGAAGAATAGCACGGAGAGGGGTCCACGAGGAGAAGCAGCGCCCGGACCTGTGCCGGGCGCGCAGGCCCTCAACGTTTCCCCGTGTCACTGCGTACTAGATCAGTGATACACTCGACCACCAACCAACAAGGAGAACGACATGTCCCATCGCACAAGCGTCACCCGCGGCCGGCAGCTCCTCACCCTTCTCAGCCTCCTGGCGCTGGCGGTCACCGCCGGAGCCGCAGGCGCGGCCTCCCCGCCCACAGGCTCGCCCGAGCAGAGGCAGTCCATCTCCGACCTCCGCACCGTGGGGACGGCCATGTTCACCTGGTACAGCGACCAGATGCACGCGCGGCCCAAGAAGGCCGGCGGCAAGCACGGGAAGAGCAAGGGCGCGGAGCCGAAGTCGGTCGACGTCGCCGGCATCCCGGTGATCTCCCATGACGACCTCGCCAAGCTGCTGGTCCCCAAGTACATCGTCGACCTGCCTTCCAAGGACGGCTGGGGGAACCCCTACGAGTTCCGGTTGAGCACCCAGGACCTCGACGCCCAGCGGATCATGGCGATGCGGAGCGGCGGCGGCGACGGCAAGTTCTCCGGCGATAGCTACGAGATCGGCTCCTTCGCGCCCGCCGACCAGGGTCAGGACCTGGTGTGGGTGGACGGCTACTTCTCCCGCTGGCCGCAGGCGCAGTGACGCCGAGGCGGGCGCCTCTGCG
>DATNKQ010000645.1:0-3364 GCA_035603315.1 Thermoanaerobaculia bacterium | reverse complement strand
CCAGGAAGCGGGCGCCGCCGGTATCGACATCCTGGTGGAAGGTGAAGTTGAGCCGCCGCGGCGAGTCGGGGGAGAACGGCGGGGAGAGCAGGGCGACGACGATCGCCACGGCCGCGAGGCCCGCGGCGCCCAGGATCACGGCGCGGCGGAGACCCGCCGGCGGAGCGGCCCCGAAGAGCGGCAGCACCGCCGTCAGCAGGGCGGCCACCAGGGCGGCGATGAGCGGGAAGGCGCCCGTCCCCAGGCCGTCGTAGAGGAGCGCCAGGAAGGGGAACCAGACGACGCCGGCGGCGAGGGCCGGCAGCAGCGCGGCAAGCGCCGCCGCGCTCTGTCCTCGTCCCGGCAGGGCGAGCCCCACGACGCCAGCCACCAGGGCGGGAACGAGGAAGAGATAGCTGGTGCCGGGGAGGACGGCGGCGAGGACCAGGCCGGCGAGCCCCCAGCCCAACCAGACCCCCAGCCAGAGCCCGCGGAAGCCGGCGCGGCGGAAGGCGCCGGCCACCGCTGCCACCACGGCGAGGGCGACGAGCCAGAAGGCGGCCTCGCCGGGGAGCGGGCGGGCCGGCCAGGCGACGGCGAAACCCCCCAACAGCCTGAGCACGAGGAGGAGGACGAAGACGACGACTCCCGTCCCGGCGATCGCCAGCAGCCAGGCGAGGAGGCCGCGGACGACCGCGCCGGGACCCGCCAGCCCGCGCCGCGAGAGGCGCACCAGCGCCACCGCCAGGAGCAAAAGGGTGAGGAGGGCGATCCCGAGGGTCCAGCCCGCCGGCCAGCGGACCGTCGCCAGGCCCAGGACGTCGAAGAAAACGGCCCGGCCGGGCTCTCGCCGCGTGAGGTCGGCGGCGGCGAGCGCCCGCACGGTGGCGATGGCGTTCTCGCCGTGGTGCTCGAGGCTCGCCGCGGAGGCGTGGGCGAGGTCGTCGAGCGGGGTGTGGTAGCGCGCCGCGCCGCCCAGGTAGGCGAAGTTGAGGCCGGAGATCCCGGCCCGCTTGAAGACCGTCAGGTCGGTGTCGTTGGGCAGCTGCTCGTAGATGGTGGCGAAGATCGAGCTGGTGGCGGGGTGGGGGACGCTGGCGGCGAAGAGCCGCAGGAGCCAGGCGTTGTCGCGGCTGGTCTCGAACATCAGGCTCGGCCCGTCGGTGCCGCGCGCCTCGAGGTTGACCGCCGCCCGCACCCGCCGGGCCTCCGGGCTCGAGGCGACGAAGGCCTCCGCCCCCAGGAGGCCGGCCTCCTCGCCCTCGTCCAGGAGGAAGACGATCGAGTTGCGCGGCTGCGGCCCCGCCTTGAGGGCGCGGGCGACCTCGAGGGCCGCCGCCACGCCGGCGAGGTCGTCCGACACCCCCGGCCCCGCCGGCACCGAGTCGTAGTGGGCGGCCAGGAGGACGGCGTTGGCGGGATCGCTCCCCGGCAGCTCGGCTACCACGTTCTCGACCGTCGCGCAGCTCCCCGTCCAGTGGCAGGCGAACCCCTCCTCGACGACCGGGGCGTAGCCGGCCCGCCGCAGGATGTCGAGCACCCGCGCGCGGGTGCCGGCGGCGGCGGCACTCCCCACCGGATGCGGCGCGCCATCTCCCGCGAGCTCGGCCAGGAGCGCCCGCGCGCGTCCGCCCGAGAACTCGCCGGCGGCAGCGCTCGCCGGCGCCGGCGCCGGCGGGGCGAGGCGGACGACGGCGAGGAGCAGGATCAGCAGCAGCAGGATCAAGGCGGCCGGCAAGGACCAACCTGGAACCGCAGGGGCCTGCTCTCGAACCTCTCGATCGTCGGGCTCCGACATCTCCGCCATCTCCGCTCCCCTTTCTGTAGTTGCCGAAGAACGCGGGGGATTCTAGCAGCGCCTTGACCTCCCCGTGAGCACTCCGTACGCTGCCCGGATGCCGCGGGCCACGCACGTCCTCGCCCTCGATCAGGGAACGACCAGCTCGCGGGCCATCGTATTCGACGCCGCGGGGGAGGTGCGTGCCCTGGCGCAGCGCGAGCTGCGGCAGATCTACCCGCGGCCGGGCTGGGTGGAGCACGATCCGGAGGAGATCTGGGAGTCGCAGCGGGCGGTGGCGGCCGAGGCGCTGGCGCGCTCCGGGCTCGCCGCCGGCGAGGTCGCGGCGCTGGGGATCACCAACCA
This sequence comes from Thermoanaerobaculia bacterium, assembly GCA_035603315.1. Classification (GTDB taxonomy): domain Bacteria; phylum Acidobacteriota; class Thermoanaerobaculia; order Multivoradales; family UBA5704; genus DATNKQ01. The sequence continues at coordinate 1,242 of DATNKQ010000645.1, read as the reverse complement.
GCGCGAGACGACGATCCTCTGGGACCGCCAGACCGGGCGGCCGATCGCCAACGCCATCGTCTGGCAGGACCGCCGCACCGCCCCGCTCTGCGCCGAGCTCAAGACCCGGGGCCTGGAGCCGCTCTTCCGCCGCCGCACCGGCCTCGTCCTCGACCCCTACTTCTCCGGCACCAAGATCGCCTGGCTCCTCGACCAGGTGCCCGGCGCCCGCGCCGCGGCCGCCGCCGGCAGGCTCGCCTTCGGCACCGTCGACAGCTGGCTGATCTGGAAGCTGACCGGCGGCGCCGTGCACGCCACCGACCCCTCGAACGCCTCGCGGACGCTGCTCTGGAGCTTGGAGGATGGAGACTGGGACGACGAGCTCCTTGCCCTCCTCGACGTGCCGCGCGCCCTCCTCCCCGAGGTGCGCGATTCGAGCGGCTCCTTCGGCGTCACGGCGCCCGACATCCTCCCCCACCGGCTGGCGATCGCCGGGGTCGCCGGCGACCAGCAGGCCGCCCTCTTCGGCCAGGCCTGCCTGCGCCCGGGGATGGCCAAGAACACCTACGGCACCGGCTGTTTCCTGCTGCTGAACACCGGTGAGCGCGCCGTCCCCTCGGCTCACGGCCTGCTGACGACGGCCTTCTTCCGGCGCGCCGGGCGCACCGCCTACGCCCTCGAGGGGAGCGTCTTCATCGCCGGCGCCGTCGTCCAGTGGCTGCGCGACGGCCTGGGACTGATCGCCTCGGCGGCCGAGGTGGAGGCCCTCGCCGCCAGCGTCCCCGACAGCGGCGGCGTGGTCCTCGTCCCCGCCTTCGCCGGCCTCGGCGCGCCGCACTGGGACCCCTACGCCCGCGGCGCCATCCTCGGCATCACCCGCGGCCCACCTGGCGCGGGCGGCCCTGGAGGCCATCGCCTTCCAGACCGTCGAGGTGCTGCGGGCGATGGAGGCGGACGCGGGCGCCGCGCTGACCGAGCTGCGGGTCGACGGCGGCGCCACCGCCAACGACCTGCTGATGCAGCTCCAGGCCGATCTCCTGGGCGTCCCCGTCCTGCGGCCGCGCGTCCGCGAGACCACCGCCCTCGGCGCCGCCTACCTGGCCGGCCTCGCCGCCGGGGTGTGGGCCGACCCCGCCGAGCTCGTCGAGCATGCCCGCATCGAGCGCGTCTTCACCCCCGCGCTGCCGCGCGAGCGGGCGGCGGCGCTCCTGGCGCGCTGGGAGCGGGCGGTCGAGCGGGCGAAGGGGTGGGAAGAGGCGGCGG
>DATNKQ010000639.1:0-3278 GCA_035603315.1 Thermoanaerobaculia bacterium | reverse complement strand
GTCCCCTCCCGGGCGGGGGCAAGCCCCGCCCCTACACAAAAGAAGTAGGACCGGCGACAGACTGGGCGGCCTCGCGGTCGGCGCGGTCTTCCAGCTCCTGCTCCTTGTACTGCAGCAGGTAGAGCTTGTAGTAGATGCCGCGGGCGGCCAGCAGCTCCTGGTGGGTGCCCTGCTCGCGGACCTCGCCCTTGTGCACCACCAGGATGCGGTCCGCCTTCTGGATGGTCGACAGGCGATGGGCGATCACCACGCTGGTGCGGCCGACGAACAGCCGCTCGAGCGCCAGCTGGATGAGCTGCTCGGTCTCGGTGTCGATCGACGAGGTCGCCTCGTCGAGGATGAGGATACGGGGATCGAAGGCCAGCGCGCGGGCGAAGGCGATGAGCTGCTTCTGCCCCACCGAGAGGCCGGCTCCGCGCTCGCGCACGGGCGACTCGAGCCCCGCCGGCAGGCGCTCGATGAAGGGCAGGGCGTGCACCTCGGCGGCGGCCCAGCGCAGCCGCTCGTCGTCGATCGCCTCGTCGCCCAGGCGGATGTTGCCGCCGATGGTGCCGGAGAAGAGGAAGACGTCCTGGAGCACCAGGCCGACGCTCTTGCGCAGCGCCTGGAGCTCCCACTCCCGGACGTCCACCCGGTCGACCCGGACGGCTCCCGAGTCGACGTCGTAGAAGCGCAGGAGGAGGTTCGCGAGCGTGCTCTTGCCGGCGCCGGTATGGCCGACGATGGCGAGCGTCTCCCCCGGCTCGACGGCGAAGGAAACCCCCTTCAAGACCGGCTCGCCGGGCTTGTAGCTGAAGACGACGCGGTCGAACTCGACGGCGCCGGCGATCCGCCGCGGCCGGTAGGGCGCCGCCGGCTCGGCGATCGTCACTGGAGTGTCGAGCAGGCGGAAGATGCGCTCCGAGCTCGCCATCGCCCCCTGCAGGATGTTGTACTTCTCCGACAGGTCGGAGAGCGGCTGATAGAAGCGCTGGGCGTACTGCAGGAAGGCGATCAAAGCGCCGACGGAGATCGCCCCCTGGATGACCTTGCCGCCGCCGTACCAGAGCAGCAGCCCCACGCCCAGGGCGGTGATGAGCTCGACGCCGGGGAAGAAGACTGCGTAGTAGAAGATCGAGCGCACGTTGGCGTCGCGGTGGGCGTCGTTGATGGCGACGAACTCTTCGTAGGCCAGGGCCTCCCGGTTGAAGAGCTGCACGACCGGCATGCCGGTCAGATGCTCCTGGAGGAAGGCGTTGATGCGGGCGATCCGCACCCGCACTTCGCGGAAGCTGTCGCGCACCCGCACCCGGAACCAGGTGGTGAGGAGGAAGAGGAGGGGCAGGATCGAGAAGGAGACGACCGCCAGGCGCCAGTCGAACCAGAAGAGGACGGCGACGATGCCGACCAGGAGCATCATGTCGCCGAAGATGGCGACGATGCCGGCGGTGAAGAGCTCGTTCAAAGCATCGACGTCCGTCGTCACGCGGGTGACCAGGCGGCCGATCGGGTTGCGGTCGTAGTAGGAGATCTGCAGGCGCTGGAGGTGGCCGAAGATCTCCTTGCGCATGTCGTTCATGATGTACTGGCCCATGAGCGACATCACCCAGTCCTGGCCGTAGAGCACCCAGAAGGTGAGGATGACGGCGGCCAGATAGACGACGGCGGCGGCCGCCAGCCCCTGGCTGCCGAGGCGCGCGGGGTCTAAACCGCGCGCCAGAAGGGCGTTGCGCACCCAGGCGGAGGCCGGCGAAACGCTGGCGCCCCGCGCCTCCGGCCGGATGAAGAGGTCCAGGGCCACCGCCGTCACCAGTGGGCCGACGAGCTGGAGGAGCGAGGAGACGAGGATCATGGCGACCGAGGCCGCGGTCATCCAGCGGTAGGGCCGCACGTAGCGCAGCAGCCGGCGCAGCAGCCGGCCGTCGTAGGCCTTGCCGAGGATCTCCTCCTCGTGATGGCTCGGAAGGGGTTCGCTCACCGGGCTAGGATAACCCAGGGGACTCGCACCGCGCCTTCCCACCGTCCCATGAAAACTTAGGACGTGTCATCCTGAGCGAGAGCGCAGGACCTGGGCGGGGGGAGGCCTTCCAAACCGCTGGTAGCACGGGACTTCTAGCCGCCCTTCCCCCAGGTCCTTCGCTCTCGCTCAGGATGACAATTCAAGAGGTTGCGCGCAGGAAACGACCTTCGAGAAATTCACACGCTCTGAGGGCACCGGGAGGCACAGCGGGGTACTTATGCTCTTTCATCTATCCGCACCCCTGGTGTAGACTCCGCAGCAGCCTTCTTTTCGTCAGTACTGCGGGAGTGCGTCGCGATGCCGCCGACACTGAATCAACTCTTGAAAGCCATGGTCGAACAGGGCGGATCCGACCTGCACATCACCACCAACTCGCCCCCCCAGATCCGCGTCGACGGCGTGCTCAAGGCGCTCAACCTGCCGCCCATGACGCCGACCGAGACCAAGCAGCTCGCCTACTCGATCTTGACCGACAACCAGAAGCACCGGCTGGAGGAGAACCTGGAGATCGACTTCTCCTTCGGCATCAAGGGGCTCGCCCGCTTCCGCGCCAACGTCTTCCACCAGCGCGGCGCCATCGCCGCCGCCTTCCGGCAGATCCCCTACGAGATCCGCGGCTTCCGCGAGCTGGGCCTGCCGTCGGTCATCGAACGGCTGTGCGAGAAGCCGCGCGGCCTGATCCTCGTCACCGGACCCACCGGCTCCGGCAAGTCGACGACGCTGGCGGCCATGCTCGACAAGGTCAACCGCGAGCGCCACGAGCACATCGTCACCATCGAGGACCCGGTCGAGTACCTGCACAGCCACAAGAAGTGCATCGTCAACCAGCGCGAGCTCCACGCCGACACCCACAGCTTCTCGAACGCCCTGCGCTCGGCCCTCCGCCAGGACCCCGACGTGGTGCTGATCGGCGAGATGCGCGACTTCGAGACCGTCGAGGCGGCGCTGCGCATCGCCGAGACCGGCCACCTGACCTTCGCCACCCTGCACACCAACTCTGCGGCGCAGACCATCAACCGCATCGTCGACATCTTCCCCGCCCACCAGCAGGGGCAGATCCGGGTCCAGCTCTCCTTCGTCCTCGAGGGCATCATCTGCCAATCGCTCCTCCCCCGCGCCACCGGCAAGGGGCGGGCGCTCTGCATGGAGATCCTGGTCCCCAACTCGGCGATCCGCAACCTCATCCGCGAGGACAAGGTGCACCAGATCTACGGCATGATGCAGACCGGCCAGTCCAAGCACGGCATGCAGACCTTCAACCAGTCGCTGGCGGCGCTCT
>DATNKQ010000547.1:0-4368 GCA_035603315.1 Thermoanaerobaculia bacterium | reverse complement strand
TCCCCGCGGAGGCGCTGCAGAGAGTCTTCCGAGAGATCGAGGTGCGAGCGGCGGAGCGCCGGCCGGAGCTGGCCGCGGCGCTGGCGGCCGCGGGGGGCGAGCGATGACGGCGAAGGCGGTCCTTTCCCTCCTGCTCCTGCTCCCGGCGGCGGCAGGCGCCGCCCGGCCGCTGGAGCTCCACCTCGTCAGCCCGCGCCCCGGGGAGGCGGTCTTCGGCGCCGTCGAGGTGGTGGCGGCGGTCTCCCCGCCCGGCGCCCTCTCCGGCGTTACCCGGGTCGATCTCTATCTGGACGGCCTCAAGGTAGGAAGCGCCGCGGCGCCGCCTTATCGGGTCCGCGTCGACGTCGGGCAGGAGAACGTCGGGCACCACTTCGAGGCGGTGGCCTATGGGGAGGGGGGCGAGGGCGGCGAGACCGGTCCGCTGGCCAGCGCCGGCGTGCGGACGCCGGCTTTCCGCGCCGACGCCGAGATCGACGTCCGCCTGCGCCAGCTCTTCGTCACCGTCGAGAGCGGCGGCCACGCCGCCGCCGGCATCGGCCGCGCCGACCTGGCGATCTACGAGCGGGGAGTCGAGCAGCCAATCGTCACCTTCGGCCGCGGCGACCTGCCCTTGAGCGCGGCGCTGCTCCTCGACGCCAGCGCCAGCATGGAGGGCGGGCGCCTCGCCGCCGCGCTCGACGGTGCGCGGCGCTTCGTGGGCGCCCTGTCGCGGCTCGACGAGGCGAAGCTCCTGCTGTTCGCCGATCGCGTCCGCCGCGAGACCCCCTTCACCGGCGTGCCGGCGATCCTCTCCCTCGGCCTGGCCGGCGTCGAGGCGGCGGGCGGCACGGCGCTCAACGACGCTCTCTACCTGGCCCTGAAACGGCTGGAGGAGCGCCCGGGGCGCAAGGTCGTCGTGCTGCTGTCCGACGGGATCGACGTCGACAGCGTCCTGCCGATGGCGCAGGTGCGGGCGGTCGCCGCCCGCGGCGGGGCGGTGATCTACTGGCTGCGGCTGCGGCGCGCGGAGGGGAACATCCAGAGCGCCTGGCGCGACGCCCCCGGGCACCGGCGGGAGCTCGCCGAGCTCTCGGGCGCCGTCCTCGACAGCGGCGGCCGCATCGTCACCATCGACCGCGTCGAGCAGGCACGGGACGCCCTGGGGACGATCGTCGCCGAGCTGCGCGGACAGTACGTGCTGGGCTACTACCCGGCCGATCCGCAGGGGGGCGCCGCCACCGTCGAGGTGAAGGCCCGCCGGGCCGGCCTCGAAGTCCGCCTACAGCGGGGCTCGCGATAACGAGAGAGGCCGCCCGGTCAGGCCGGAACGGGATCGTGGGAGCGAGAGGCGCCGTTGCCCTGCCGCTTGCGGGCGACCAGGGTTTCGATGAGCGCGCGGTCGGTAGCGCTGACGCGGAGGAACTCGACGCCGACCTCCAAGCGGTCCTCGCCCTTCGGGTGCTCGTAGACGACGCGGGCGTCGGTCTTCACCACCCGCCCCTCGAGGGCGATCAGCAGCTCCATGAGGGAGCCGTAGCCGAGGGAAGCGCGGCTGACGAACATGCAGCCCCCCAGCCCCAGCGTCTGGGTGCGCGCGAAGTCCTCGAAGCGCGGCCCGCCCAGGAGGCGCACGAGGGCGGGATGCTCGGAGTGGGCGCGCGGGAAGCGGCGGATGGGCTGGGTGCGGAGCATGGCCGGTCTTCGCTTGATCACATTTACTATACGCCTTTTTCAGCTCGCCGGCAGCAGGTGCTTCTGCAGCTTGCCGAGGGCGTTCCGAGGGAGGGCGTCGACCCGGGCGAAGGAGCGCGGCAGCTTGAAGGCGGCGAGCTGGCCGCGGAGGAAGGCGGCGAGGGCCGCCTCGTCGATCGCCTCTCCCTCCTCGACGACGAGGAAGGCGTGGGGGACCTCCCCCCACTCCGGATGGGGCCGGCCGACGACCGCCGCCTCGCGCACGCCGGGGAAGGCGGCGAGGGCCTCCTCCACCTCGCGCGGGTAGACGTTCTCGCCGCCGCAGAGGATCAGCTCGTGCCGCCGCCCGAGGAGGGTGTAGGCGCCGGTCGCCGGGTCCTGGCGGGCGAGGTCGCCGGTGGCGAACCAGGAGCGGCCGAGCTCGTCGGCGCGGAAGCTCGCCGCGGTTTTCTGGGGCGCCCGCCAGTAGCCGGAAAAGACGTTGGCACCGCGCACCAGGAGCTCGCCGGGGCTCCCCGGCGGCAGGGCGCCGCCAGCCTCGTCCACCACCCGCACCGAGACCCCGGGAAGAGGATGGCCGACCGTGCCCGGGAGGCGGGGGCCGGCGTAGAGGTTCGAGAGGATCATGCCGGCCTCGGTCATGCCGTAGCGCTCGAGGATCTCGTGGCCGGTGAGCTCGCGGAAGGCCTCCCAGGTCTCGGCGGCCAGGGGAGCGCTCCCCGAGCAGAAGAGACGCATGGCACGAAGGTCCGCGGGCGGCTGGCGCCGCGCCAGCTCCGCGAGCAGCCGCACGTAGAGGGTGGGGACGCCGAAGAAGAGGGTGATCCCCGAGCGGCCCGCGGCGTCCGCGGTGCCCCTGGCCATGCGGTCGAGGGCGCGCCCGGCGTCGAAGCGTCGCCAGAGCTCGACCGTGGCGCCCGCCGCGAGCGCGCAGTCGAGGCCGACGACGAGGCCGTGGAGGTGAAAGAGCGGGAGGGTGAGGAGGAGGGTGTCCTCCGGGCTCCAGGCCCAGGCGGCGAGGAGGCCGGTGACGGTGGCCAGCAGGTTGTCGTGGGAGAGCATGGCCCCCTTGCTCGGCCCGGTGGTGCCGGAGGTGTAGAGGATCAGCGCCGGGTCGCCTCCCTCGACCCGCGGGGCGAGGAAGACCGAGGGATTTCCTGCCCAGCCTGCCAGATCCTCGGCGAGGACCACCTCTTCGACGCCGGCGCGCTCGGCCGGCGCCAGCTCCTCCCAGACGGCAAGCTGCGCGCTCTCGGTCAGCAGGAGGCGGGGGCCAGCGTCGGCCAGCAGATGGGCGATCTCGCGCCGCCGGCTGGCGAGGTGGATGGGCACCATGACGGCGCCCAAGAGGAGGGCCGCGAGGTGGGCGGTGACGAGCTCCGGGCCGTTGCCGAGGAAGAACGCCAGGCGGTCCCCCGGCCCCAGGCCGCGGGCCTGGAGGCCGGCGGCCAGCCCTCGCGCGGCGGCGAAGAGCGCGGCATAGGTGATCTCGCCGGACGCGCAGCGGAGGGCGACCTTCTCCGGCGTCCGCCGGCAGGGGATGGCGAAGAGATCGCCCAGGTTCAAGGATTCTTCTCGAAGCGCACCCGCGGGTCGTTGCGGGCGCGCTGGAGGTAGGCCGCCACGGCCTCCAGGGCCTCCAGGTCGACGGCTCCGGCCGCCGCCGACTCGGCGAGGACCTGGAAGCGGCCGACCGCCTCCGCCGGCAGGCCGCGGGCGGCGAGGAGGGGGACCGCCGCCGCCGCCAGCCGCTGCAGCTCCTCCGACCGCCCCCCCTTGAAATAGACCGTCGCCAGGTCGAGGGTGACGAGGGCGGCGTCCATCGCCATGCCGCGCTCGAGGTAGGCGTCCCGGGTCTCCGCGAGGGCGGCCTCGGCCTCCTCCGCGCGGCTGCCGGGCTCCGCCAGCCCCGAGCTGGCAACCCCGGCCGCCTCGTAGGCGTCGCCTTCCGCCTCCACGCCGGCTTCGGCCACCGCCGCCGCCGAGTCACCGCCGGCGGCCCCGCCGCCGGAGGCGATGCGGTAGGCGTTGCCCAAGTGCATCCAGGCGAGCGCCCGGGCATCCCGGACCGCCTTGTCGCCGTAGTGGCGGGGGTCCAGGCGGTCGGCGACTGCCACCGCCAGCTTGGCCATCTCGACGGCCTCCGCCGGGTCGTCGAACCAGGCCTCGCGGCAGCGCTCCTCCAAGAGCTCGCAGAGGTGGAGGACGTGGTAGCGGGGATCGTTGCGGATGAGCGCCCGGCGCCCGTGCTCGGGCTCCCGCAGGAGCTTCCGGAGCATCCCCTCGCCGAGGATCGAGATCATGCTCCCCAGCTCCTTGAGGATGCCCCGCAGCTTCTCTTTCCTCGCCTCGTCGACGCGCTGGAAGGCGCCGGCGGCGCCGAAGCGATGGCCCCGCCAGCGCACCACTCCGGCGGGCGACGAGGGGATGGCGTCCACCGCGCGCTGGCAGGCGACGCAGGCCACCAGATGCAGCTCGAGGGCCCGGCCGTCGTAGCGCGGCAGCTCGCCGCGCACGTAGCGGGCGAGGCTCTCCGGATCGGGATGCTCGCCGCCGTTGCTTCCCGCCATGGCCGCAGGAGCGTACTACACGGGGGCGGCCATCACTTGGGCGAAGGCGGCGAGGAAGCCGTGCATCTGGTCGCCGGTGCCCAGGGTCACCCGCAGGAACCGCGGCATGGCGGGAAAGACGCGCCCC
>DATNKQ010000631.1:0-3599 GCA_035603315.1 Thermoanaerobaculia bacterium | reverse complement strand
GCCGGGTAGACGGCATAGGTCGGGGGGCCGCTGGCCGCGGCGGCCAAGGTGGGGGCGAGCAGGGACAAGAGGAGCAGCGAGAGGGCGGCCGCGAGCGGCCGGTGCGACGGGACGTTCGGTCTCATGAACCCTTCCTCCATGGTATCGGCGGTGAGCTGTGCCTGCAAAAACAGCAGCCGCTTTTGAATGCAAAGGACGCGCCTGAATGCAAAGGACGCGCCGACGAGTGGTGGAAGGCGTGGAAAGCTGCTACCCGGCGGCCATGAGGTCGGCGACGGTCGCCTCGCCGAGCTTGGCGGCGCGGGCGCCGGCCAGGGCGTCGATGAGCTCCTCCAAGCGGGCGTGGAGCTCGCCGCCCACCGGCTCGACGCCGCGGCGGGCGCGGTGGTCGTAGGCCTGGAAGACCTTCTCGACCGGCAGGCGCTGGGGATCGGTGGCGAGGAGGTAGGCCTCGTCGTCGGCGTTCCGGAGGACGCCGTGGGTGAGGAGCGGCGTGATCACGCGCTCGAGCTCGCGGGCGGTCAGGTGGAGACGCTCTGCCAGCGCCTGGTGGGAGATGATCGGCTCGCCGCGCGCGAAGCGGCCGGCGATCAGGGTCACCGCCGCCAGCCCCACCCAGCTCGCCTGGAGAGGCGGCTGGTGGTGGAGATTGCGCGCCAGGACGGGGAAGTATTGGGCGGTGTACGCGGCCTCGCTCCCCAGGAGCACGATCGTCCAGGTGAGCTCGATCGACATCATGAAGAGGAGGACGAAGGCGAAGCTGCCGTAGACGACGTTGACGTTGCGGAAAAACTCGACGTAGTAGGCGAAGCCCTGGCGCAGCAGCTCCAGGAGGATGGCGGCCGAGAGGCCGCCCACCAGGGCGTTGCGGAGCTGCACCCGGGTGTAGGGGACGACCCAGTAGAGCATGGTCAGGCCGACGGCGGTGGCGACGAAGGGGAGGACGGTCAGGAGCACGTTCTCCTGGAGGAGCCGCCGCAGCCCCGGGCTTTGGCGCAGGATGATGAGGCTCGAGAAGGTGGCGCCGACCAGCAGCGGCCCCCAGAACAGCAACAGGGTGAAGGAGAGCATGCGGACCCGCAGCGGACGCCGCCGCGAGACGGCCCAGATCTTGTTGATCGCCTCCTCGATGGTGGCGAAGGCGAAGAGGGCGGTGGCGAAGAAGGTGATAATGCCGAAGCCGTGGATGGTCCCCGCCTGGTCGAGGAACTCACGCAGCTTGTCGACGACGGTCTGGTCGGAATAGGGGAGGACCTGGACGAACACCTCGAGGCTGCGCTGCTGGTACTGGTTGAAGACCCGGGCGCCGATGTAGGAAAAGGCGGCCAGGAGCGGAATGAGCGAGAGGATGGTGACGAAGGCGAGCGCCGAGGCGGTGAGGAAGATGGCGTCCTGGTGCGCCTGGCGGAGGGTGAGGGTGACGAAGCGGGCGAGCAGGCGGGGCAGCGGCGGACGGACCGCCGGCTCCCGCACCGGCTCCGCGGCCTCCCGCGGCAGCGCGGCCGGCGCTGCCATGGCGCGAGGAGCCGGCGCCGCCGCCGCGGCAGCGGGTTCCTCTGCGCTTGCCTCGCCGGGTCTTGGCCGTGGATTCACCAGGGCTCCTTGAAGGGAGAATCGAGAGTCTATACCCATCGACCAGCCGCCGGTCGGCCGGTCCTTCTAGCCAGCGCAAGAGCGGTGCCAGTGGTTGGCTCCGGAGCGGGGAAGGCATGATTCCTGCTAGGGAAAGCTGTGGAGATCGTACAGCTCCTGCCCGCCGCGGGCGGGCATCCACCGTTTTTCTTTAACGAATTGGCTGGATTTGGAGGCAACTGATGGCCGACACACCGATCAGCGGAGCATTGGGAGATCTGAAGGACAACCTCGCGGCGCGTGCCGAAAAGGCGCGCGACGGGGTCAACGACGGATTGAGCACCGCCCGCGAGAAGCTGAAGAGCGTTTCCGACAACGTGTCGGATCGCTACGAGCGGGTCAGCAAGGACGTGCGCCGCGGCGCCGACCGCGCCACCAGCGAGATCAAGCGTGGGGCGGGATTGGCGAAAGAGAAGTACGAAGAGACGGCGGCCAGCGTCCGCGAGGGGTATGACAAGATCCGCTCGCAGGCGAGCGACGTTTCGAGCGAGGTGAGCGCCTACGTCCGGGAGAACCCCGGCAAGTCGGTGCTCATCGCCGCTGGCGTCGGCTTCCTGCTCGGGCTCCTCTTCCGCGGTCGCCGCGACACCGAGGAGTAAGAGAAGACGTTCGCGCCGTCCCCGACGTTTGGCGCCTTGCTCCAAACGTCGGGGACGGGCAGGCTTCCATCGCCGCAGGGCGGGCTTGCGGCTCGCCGCCAGGAGGAGCGACATGCCAACCTCGGTTTCGGGCACCGGGTACGATCTGGTCGACGAGCTGATGCCGGAAGGGTTCGACTGGGAGAACCTGGTGCGCACCTATCCCATCCCGGCGCTGCTCCTCGCCGGCATCGGCGGCTTCCTCCTCGGGCGCCAGCGGGGCCCGGCAGTACTGCGCGCTCTTTCGCTCTTCGCCGCCGCCGAGGTGTCGAAGAACGTGAACGTGATCCTGGGCCAGGAGATCCTGTAACCTGGGCCATAATCGGCCCTCGTGCGCAAGCTCCTCCACATCTCCGACGTCCATTTCGGGCCTCCCCACCTGCCGCGCCTCTCGGCGGGAGTGCTCGAGCTCGTGGAGCGCGACCACCCCGACGTGGTAGTCCTCTCCGGCGATCTGACCCAGCGGGCGAAACCGGAGCAGTTCCGCCAGGCGCGCGAGTTCGTCGACCGCCTGCCGGTGCCGGCGCTCGTCGTTCCCGGTAACCACGACGTGCCGCTCTACCGCGTCTGGGAGCGGGCCTTTCAGCCCTTCCGTGCCTACCGGCAGCACTTCGACCCCGAGCTCGAGCCGATCTACCGCGACGACGAGCTGCTGATCGTCGGCATCAACACCGCCTTCAACTGGACGCTCAAGGACGGCCGCATCCGCCTTGCCCGCCTCCTCGCGGTGGGGGAGATCTTTGCCGCCGCGCCGGACAGCGTCTTCAAGGTCGCGGTCGCCCACCACCACCTCATCCCGCCTCCCAACTTCGGCTCCCAGCGGGTGCTCTCGAACGCCTACGAGGCGATCGATATCTTCTCGACCGTCGGCGTCGACCTCATCCTCTCCGGCCACCTCCACCAGGCCTACATCGGCAACTCCGAGGAGTTCTATCCGAAGGGCCGGCCGCCGGTCGTCATCCTGCACTCCGGAACCACCACCTCCAACCGCGGGCGGGCCGGCGAGCGCGAGCGGAACAGCTGCAACTGGATCGCCGTCGACGGCCGGTCGATGGTGGTCTCCCATCTCCGCTGGCACTCCGAGCTCGACCGCTTCGCCGAGCACAGCCGCCACTGGTATCCCCGCCAGGAGGTCACCCCCTACACCCTGGAGAGGCTCGCTCCCCCTGGCTCCGCGCCGCCCATCGAGACCTCTCCTCACGAGGTCACCGGGCCATCGCCGAAAAGAAGCTAGGTCTTCGTAGGTCGTCGCAATCCGGCCGCGGCGGGTCCTGTCGCTGCACCGTTTCCCGCGCGACGGCACGCGCGGGAGCCCTCGGCGCTGCGCCA
>DATNKQ010000546.1:0-2138 GCA_035603315.1 Thermoanaerobaculia bacterium | reverse complement strand
TGCGCGTGTTTCGCTTCTTCGGCGAGGCGCTGCGCCAAGCCGGGGTCCTGATCGTCGGGTCGACCGCGATCATCTGGACTTTGATGTTCATCCTCGGCCTGCAGTGCGGGATCGAGGGGGCGTACTTCACCGCCGCACAGGGCGCGCCGGCGTACTCCGGCGTGTTCACCGCCTGGTGTGACCTGCGCGAGATCACCCCGTATGCCTTCGGCTACATGATGGCCGCGAAGGTGGGCACGGGCATCGTGGCCGAGCTCGGTGCGATGCGGATCTCGGAGGAGATCGACGCGCTCGAGGTCATGGGGATCAACTCGGTGACGTTCCTGTGTGCGACGCGGCTGCTGGCCGCCTGGATCGTGCTGCCGTTCATGTACCTGGCCGGGATCGGCGCGGCCTTCCTGGCCTCCTACATCGCGGTGGTGCAGCAGATCGGCTACGTCTCCTCGGGCGGCTACTTCCTGATCTTCTGGCAGTTCCAGAACCCGCCGGACTTCTTATACAGCCTCATCAAGGCCATGTTCATGGCCACGGCGATCGTGCTCGTCGCCTGCTACTACGGCTACAACGCCAGCGGCGGCCCCGTCGGCGTGGGCAGGGCGACGGCGAAGTCGATGGTGCTAAACCTGGTACTCGTGCACATCATCGGAGCACTCGGCACACAGGTCTTCTGGGGCGCCAACCCGCGAGCCCCGATCGGCGGATGAGCATGGCCGACGCAGGAGGAGACAGGCCCGCTGACGCGGGCGCGGAGGACTTCCGCTACCACTCCGGCGAGATCCGCCCGGCGGCGGGCGCCGACGCGATCGAGTTCGTCGACGTGCACAAGTCCTTCGGGCGCAACCATGTGCTGCGGGGCCTGAACATGGCCCTGCCCGAGGACCAGATCTCGATGATCCTCGGACCATCCGGAACGGGGAAGTCGGTGTGCATCAAGCACATCGTCGGCCTGCTCTATCCGGACGAGGGCGACGTGATCGTCCACGGCCGCTCGATCCCGAGCCTGCGCGACGCCGACCTGTTCGAGCTGCGCAAGAAGTTCGGCGTGCTCTTCCAGGACGGCGCCCTGTTCGGCTCCATGAACCTCTACGACAACGTGGCCTTCCCCCTGCGCCAGCACACCGAGAAGGGCGAGGACGAGATCGCCGAGATCGTGAACCAGCGCCTGAACGAGGTCGGGCTGAGCGCGGCGAACGAGAAGATGCCGAACGAGCTCTCCGGCGGCATGCGCAAGCGGGCGGGCTTCGCGCGCGCCCTCGTGCTCGAACCGGACATCGTGCTGTTCGACGAGCCCGACTCGGGCCTTGACCCCGTGCGCACGGCGCTGCTGTGCGAGCTGATCAAGGAAGTCCACGCCGAGAACGGCGGCTGCTACGTGGTGATCACGCACGACATCATGAGCGCCCGGCGGGTCGCGGAGCACATCTCGGTCCTCTGGAAGGGCCGGATCGTCGAGTCCGGGCCGGCGGAAGAGCTGTTCGCCTCCGAAAACCCGTTCGTCCGGCAGTTCCTCTCCGGTGAGTCTGCCGGACCCCTCGGGATGGAGTGACCCCGGCGGTGCCTCGTCGCCCCTGGCGACGCGGGGTTAGCCTTCATCTGTGAACGCCTCCCGACTTCTAGGCGCCCTCGCGGGTGGCGCGGCGCGGCGGCCGCGGTTGGTGCTGGCGATCGCGCTCGTGCTCGGCCTGGGGGGCGCCGCGCTGGCGCTGCGCCTGCACCCGACGGCCGCGGCGGACACCTTCGTGTCGAGCTCGAGTCCCCAGTATCGGGCGACCCAGAGCTTCTACGGGAACTTCGGCGAAGAGCCGATCGAGGTGCTGGTGAAGGGCGACCTGCAGCAGCTCGTGCTGAGCACCGACATCGAGCGCCTGCTCGGCCTCGAGGGGTGCCTGTCGGGCAACGTGCCCGCGAGCGCCCTCCCGAGCGTGGGCGGGCGCGGTGGTCCCTGCGGGCAACTGGCGCGGGCGAAGACGGTGAAGGTCGTGTTCGGCCCGGGCACGTTCATCAACGAGTCCGCGAGCCAGATCGACGAACAGCTCGCCACGCAGACCCGACAGGCCGAAGCCGAGGCCAAGCAGGCCGAACTCGCGGTCTCGCGGGCCGCGCTCGCCCGCGGGTTGACGCCCGCCGAAGCGCGGGCC
>DATNKQ010000544.1:0-14114 GCA_035603315.1 Thermoanaerobaculia bacterium | reverse complement strand
CGTCTCCGCTCCAGGCCGTCCGTCCCCATTTTGGGACGCTCGGCGCCGTCGCCGGGCCTCCGTATCGGTTTCAGGGCCCCCGTCTCCGTTTTCTGGAGGATTTTACCGTTTAAAACCCGCCGTATCCGATACGGGAGGTTTTAAACGGAGATGGGAGGTTTTAAACGGAGATGGGAGACTTTAAACGGAGACGGGGAGCTTTAAACGGAGATGGGAGGTTTTAAACGGAGACGGGGAGCTTTAAACGGATACGGGAGGCTTTAAACGGATACGGCGAGCTTTAAATGGAGACGGGGAGCTTTAAACGGAGACCGCGGGTTTTAAACGGAGACGGGAGGTTTTAAACCGATACGGGAGGTTTTAAACGGAGACGGCGGCTATTTTCGAGTCCCCAAAACCCGTATCGCGGGAGAGAGCGGCCACCGCCGCTGTCCCCTTCCGCCCTGCTTGCGTTGTACGCGTCCCCAGGGGAGGACGCTCTTCGCCCAACTGGACCGCCGCCTTGCCGCTTCAGCGAGCGCGACGAGGCGGTAACCGCCGCGAAGGCCGAGTTCGCCGGGCCGTGGAGCAGGAGGCGGTTCCCGGTCGCCGGGGGCTTCCGTTCCTAGCTAGACACTCTCGCGCTGGCGCCGCTCGACGACTCCTGCCGCCAGCTCTCGGCCCTCCCGCAGAAGGATGGGCGCCAGCTCTGAGGCAAGCGCATGACACTGCCGAACGATCCGCAGGTTCGCGATGGCGCGCCCGCGGGGACGTGGACGAGCATCCGGTGCACGCAGGCGGCCGGGCCGTCCACCGTCCCTCGGGGCTCCCCGAACGGGGGCGAGAGCTTCCCCCGTACGGTGACCTCCCGGCCGCCCCCGAGGTGCATCCGGAAGCGCCCCAGGTGTCACGTCTGTCTGCGCTACAGATCGAGATCTGGATATCTGCTGGTGTGCCAGAGTGCGACCACTTCAATGGCCTTCGTGTTGTCCTTCACTCGATAGTAGAGGTGATAGCGCACTCGGCTCAAGTGGATGCGACGCACGCCCGAGAGCCTCACGTTGGCCGCGACCGCTCCCAAGTCCGGCTGAGTGCGGATCAGTTCGAATGCCTTCTCGATGGCATCGCGGAATGCATCGGGTGCAGCGGGACGATTCTCATCCCACCATTCCGAGGCTGACTGGATTTCTCGCGTGGCTCGGCGGGTGATTTGCAGCGGCAGCCGTGGACTCACTCTCGCCGCAACTTCCGCAAGAGCTCTTCGCCGGAGATCACCTCGCCTCGATCTGCCTCTTCGATCGAGGCCAAGAGGGCGGCTTCCGCTTCCGGGCCAAGAGTAAAGGTCCCGCGGTCCTCGGGCGCCAAGATGGTCACCACCATGCCCTCGGCCAACTCCTCGTCTGGAACCTCGATCTTGCCGTTGACAACTCTTCCGGTGGTTACTCGCATAGGCTGATTCTACCCTGCGCTGGTGGTCTGCCGCTCATGTCAAACGTTGGGGCGCCCGGCGATCCCGCGCGGGCCTACTCCCACGGGATATCGGGCATCCGCAGCCGCTCGACCTCCTGCCCTTCGCCCAGCACGCTCTTCGCCAGGATCTCCTCGACGTCCTCGACGGTCACCCGCCGGTACCAGAGGTTGTAGGGCCAGACGGCGACGGTGATCCCCTGGCTGCAGTGCTTGAGGCAGCCGGTGCGGACGACCATCACATGGTCGCGGATCCCCAGCTCCTTCACGCGGTCCTTGAAACGGTGGTAGACCGCCAGCGACCCGCGCGGCGCGCAGCTCGGCTTCCTGGCGTCCTCGGGGCGCTCGTTCAGGCAGACGAGGATCTGGATCTGCGGCTTCGGCACGGCGCGATTCTAGCCGGTAATCCCACTTCATATAGATCGACTCGGATAGAATCCTCGCCTCTCTCCCGGAGGCCCGATGATCCGCTTCCTCGTCAACCCCGCCGCCGGCCGCGGCGCGGGGGCGGCTCACATCCACCGCCTGCGGGTCCTCGCCTCGCGGGCGGGGGCGGGGCTGGTGACGAGCCGGAGCGCCGACGACCTCGCCGAGCAGGCGCGGCGGGCCGCCGCCGACGGGGTCGAGCGGCTGATCGTCGCCGGCGGAGACGGCACGATGCATCACGCCGCGCGGGGGCTGGCGGGGACGGATTGCGCGCTGGGCGTCGTGCCGCTCGGCAGCGGCAACGACCTCGCCGGGACCCTCGGGGTGCCTCCCGAGCTCGAGCCGGCGGTGGCGCGGGCTCTTACGGGCGAGGTACGGCGGATCGATCTCGTGAAAGTGGGGAACAACCTCGCGATCGGCTACGCGGGGGTGGGCTTCGACAGCGAGGTGACCCGCTTCGCCAACGAGGTGCGCTACCTGCGGGGACCGCTCATCTACCTCTACTCGGTGATCCACACCCTCGCCACCTTCAAGCCGCCGGGGATGCGGGTGGAGCACGACGAGGGGGTCTTCGAGGGTCGCGTGATGTTCGCCGTGGCCGCCAACCTGCCGCGCTTCGGCGGCGGCATGCGCATCGCCCCCGAGGCCGACATCGCCGACGGCCTGCTGGATCTGGTGATCGTCCGCGAGATCTCGCGACCGACCCTCCTCTCCGTCTTCCCCAAGGTCTATGCCGGCCGCCATGTCAGCCATCCCGCGGTCACCATCGTCCGCACCCGCAAGGCGACCCTCACCCTCGACCGCGATATGACCCTCTACGGCGGCGGCGAGCCGCTGCAGCCGGTCGTCACGGGAGTGCCGGTGACGGTCGAGGTCGTGCCCGGGGCCCTGGCGGTCGTCTCCGCCTGAGGCGTTAGAGTCCGACCTCGAACTCCACCCCTTGCGCCAGCGGCAGGTCGGCGCCCCAGTTGAGGGTGCAGGTCTGGCGGCGCATGTAGGCCTTCCAGGAGTCGGAGCCGGCCTCGCGCCCGCCGCCGGTCTCCTTCTCGCCGCCGAAGGCGCCGCCGATCTCGGCGCCCGAGGTGCCGATGTTGACGTTGGCGATGCCGCAGTCGCTGCCGGTGGCGGCGAGGAAGCGCTCGGCCGACCGCATGTTGAGGGTGAAGATGGCCGATGAGAGGCCCTGGGGGACGGCGTTGTGGAGGCGAATCGCCTCGTCGAGGCCGTCGAACTCGAAGACGTAGAGGATGGGAGCGAAGGTCTCGTCGCAGGTGATCGGCATCTCGCCGTGGGCCGCCACCAGGGTGGGCTCGACGAAGAAACCGGGGCGGTCCAGGGCCTTGCCGCCGTAGAGCACGTGGCCGCCCTGTTGCTTCGCCGTCTCCAGCGCCCGCATCATGTTGTCGACCGCCGAGCGGTCGATGAGCGGTCCCATGAGCGTCCCCGGCGCGGCCGGGTCGCCGACGCGGATCGAGCCATAGGCGGCAACGAGCCGGCGCTTCATCTCGGCGGCGATGCCGCGCTCGAGAAACAGCCGGCGGGTGGAGGTGCAGCGCTGGCCGGCGGTGCCGACGGCGGCGAAGAGGACCGCCCGCAGGGCGAGGTCGAGGTCGGCGTCGTCCATCACCAGGATGCCGTTGTTGCCGCCGAGCTCGAGGAGGGACCGGCCGAGGCGGTCGGCCAGCACCTTGCCGATCTCGCGCCCCATGCGCACCGAGCCGGTGGCCGAGATGAGCGGCAGCCGGCGGTCGGCGACCAAACGTTCGCCAACGCCGCTCCGGCCGCCGAAGACCAGGTTGAAGATCGGCGGCGCCGAGTTGGCGGCAAGCACCCGCGCGGCGATGCGGGTGACGGCCAAGGCCGTCAGCGGCGTCTGGTGCGAGGGCTTCCAGATCATCGAATCGCCGCAGACCGCAGCCACCATGGCATTCCAGGCCCAGACGGCGACGGGGAAGTTAAAGGCGGTGATGATGCCGACGGGCCCCAGGGGATGCCACTGCTCGTACATCCGGTGCCGCGGCCGCTCGGAGTGCATCGACAGTCCGTAGAGCTGGCGCGACAGGCCGACCGCCAGGTCCGCCATGTCGATCATCTCCTGCACCTCGCCCAGCCCCTCGGAGAGGACCTTCCCCACCTCGAGGGTCACCAGGCGCCCCAGCTCCTCCTTGTGGCGCCGCAACTCCTCGCCCAGCTGCCGCACGACCTCGCCGCGCCGGGGAGCCGGCCAGGTCCGCCACTCCTCGAAGGCGGCGACGGACGCCGCGGCCACCCGTTCGTAGTCGGCGGCGGTGGCCATCCGCACGGCGGCGATGGGCTCGCCCGTCGCCGGGTTCAACGATTCGATGCGCTCGCCGGAGGTCTCGATCCAGTGGCCGTCGAAGGCGCCCGGGTTCTCCTCCCCGAGGCCCAAGGCTTTCAAGGTCTTCTCTACCGCGCTTTCCGTCTGTACGGGCATATCGTCTCTCCTCCGAGCCCCCAAGGATACCGCATCCCGCCCGCCGACTACGGGCCGCCGGCGCGCCTGTAGAATTCGGCGGATGCGCTGCATTTTCCCCGCTCTTCTCCCGGCCTTTCTGGTCGCCCTCTTCGGCGCCTGGTGCGGCACCTTCTCGGGCGGGGCGGAGCTCACCGGCAGCGCCGGCGGAGAGGTCGCCTTGCTGGGCTTCCTGCTGTGGGTGGGAGCCGACCTACGCGACCCGCTCCGGCTGGGCTCCGCCGGGCGGCTGCTGCCGGCGGCGCTGTGGATCGCGGCGGCGGCGAGCTGCTGGGCGTCGCCGGTGCCGCGGGCGGGCTGGGTCGGCCTCATCCTTCTCCCCGCCTACCTCGCTCTGCCCGGCGCCGTCGAGCGCGCCTGGCGCGACGACGAGCGGGACCGGCGGATCGGCCTGCGCGCCCTGGCGGTTGTCGCCGGCGTGGTGGCGCTCGGCTCGCTGCTGGCGGCCCTGCAGGCGGGCGCCTCGCGGTCGGCGATGCCGCTCGGTCATCACAACCTGCTGGCAGCTTGGCTGGTCATCCTGCTGCCGCTCGCCCTTCAGCCGGCGCGGGAGCCGGGCCGCTGGCGCTGGCTGGGGGTGACCGCCGGCCTCGCCTGCTTCGGCGCGGTGCTGGCCTGCCGATCGCTGGCAGGCAGTGCCGCGCTCCTCGTCGAGGCGGCCGTCCTGCTGCCCTGGCGGGCGAGGGGAACGGCCGGCCGGCGCTGGGGACTGGGGGTGATCGCCGTCCTCGTACTTGCCGTCGTCGCGGCGCAGGGAGGGCGCCTGGCAGGCCTCCTCGCGGGCGCCGATCCTTCGCTTCGGGCGCGCGCGGTCTACTGGCGGGCGGGCGTCGACGGCTTCCTGGCGCGGCCGCTCCTCGGCTGGGGTCCGGGGTCGACCGCCTGGTCGCTCGCTTCGTTCCTCCACCCGGTTCCCGGGGTCAATCCGCCCGGCGAGCTGGTGGGTGAGTTGCACTCTCTCCCCGTCGCGCTCTCCTACGAGCTCGGCGCGACGGGGCTGGTGCTCGCGCTTGCCCTGGCGGCGCTCTTCTGCCGCCGCCGCATCGCCGAGCTGCAAGAGCCCGAGGCGGACCGGCCGCTTCTGCGGGCCGGACTCGCCGGGCTCGCCGGCGCCGCCGTCGCCGCGCTGGGGAGCGCCGCGCTGGCGATCACCGCCCTGCCGCTCGCCGCCGCGGTGGCCGCCGGTGCGGCGCTGGCAGCGCGCCCCCGGGCGGCCGCCGCGGGCCGGTTGGGCGCCGCCCGAGCGGCGCCCATCGCGCTCTACGCTCTGGCCGCCGCGATCCTCCTCCTGCCGCTCGAGCTCGCGCGCTGGCACTACCAGCGGGCGACTGCCGCCGCGTCGCCGCAGGAGGTGCGGAGCGAGCTGGGGCGCGCGGTCCGCCTCGATCCTTCGTTCCCTCTCTACCGGGCCCGGCTGGGCTGGAGCCCGGGCTCGGCGCCGGGGCGGGCCGCGGGTGCGGCGACCGCTCTCGAGGCGGCGGAAGACGCTGGCGGCGTGGCAGTCCTCTGGCTCTTCGCGGGCGCCGACGGACTGCGGGTGG
The DNA here is from genome assembly GCA_035603315.1 of Thermoanaerobaculia bacterium. GTDB lineage: Bacteria > Acidobacteriota > Thermoanaerobaculia > Multivoradales > UBA5704 > DATNKQ01. Next base: position 8,207 of record DATNKQ010000544.1, on the reverse strand, counting down.
GCGCGCCTTGGGCGCCGCGGGCGCTCTCCCGCGCCTGCGCCCTCGATCCGCTGTCGCCGTTCGCCCCCTTCCTGCTCGCTGCCGCCGACCCCGGTGCCCCCGGCGCCGCCGTCCATGCCGCCCATGCCCTCCTGGCGGAGCCTCGGCTGGCGGCGGCGACGTTCTGGCAGGGGCGGCCGGATCTGCTCTCCCGCGCTCTCGATCGGGCGGCGGCTTGGCCGGGCGTCGACCCTCGCTGGCGCCGGTCGCTCGCGGAGGCTGCACGGGAGCCTCTCCCCGACGATGGCTCGCGGGCACGGCTGGCGCTCGCGGTCGATGCGCCGATCCCTTCGACCGAGCTCTCTCTCCACCTCTTCCGGCGGCGGCCGTGGCCGGCCGAGCGACGGCTCGTCGAGGTGCGCCGGGCCGCGGCGGAGCGCCTGGCGCTGACGCCGGCGACGACGCTTTCGAACACCGCGGCGGGAGCCTTCGTGCCGGCGTTGTGCAACACCCCTTGAACGAAGAGTTGGCGGAGAGCACTGTTTTCGCTCGGCTGCGCAGCGCGTGAGCGGCTCGAGTGGATCTCCACAGCTTCTGCGGAAAACCCTGTGGGAAAAGGTTCCGCCGAGGGGTCAAAACTTCGGCAGGACCGCGCTTTCAACCTCTTTGAACAGATTTTTGTGCAGTCGCCGTAAGAATCTTTTGTATCAGTAATTTGCAGATTTTCCAAGGCCTCTTGGGGAACCTGCGGCCGCCCGCTGGAGGAGCCCGCGTTCAAACGTTTTCCACACTGTCCCCTTCGAGGATCAGTCGGCAGGCCCCGTGGAGCGTCCGGGCAGGAGGGCGACATCGCCGCTGGCGGCGGCATTGACCAGGTAGGTCAGCACCGGACCGCCGGCCAGCACCTCGGTCTCGACGACCCGATTGGCTCCTTCCCCGGAGGTCGGAAAGAGTCTCAGCAGATCGCGCTCGAAGGGCTGGCGGGCCTTGAGGCTGAGGTCCACCGTGGCAAGGACCGTGCCGTCGCCTTCCCGGAGTGTGAGACGGAAGGAAGTGGTCAGGCTCGCCAGGTTGACCGCGCCGTAGCTGGAGCGGACGGAGCCCGACTCCTCGGCGCCGACGTCGATGCCGCTCTGCGCCACCTCCAGGTCGGCGCCCTCGGCGGCCACCCGCACGCCGAAGGCCTGCCCCCCTCCGTTCCCCGCCCGGCCAAAAGCCAGGCTCACGATCTGCGGCGGAGGACCCGGCGGGCCGCTCCACCGGATGTGAAGCGCCCCTCCCGCGCGGCCCATCCCGAAGAGCTGACCGGCGACGTCGTCCACCCGGAGGGTAGCGCCCGGCGCCACGGTCCGCTCGGCGCTGAGCGGACGACGGTTGTCTTTCCCCGGCTGCCAGAGCTCGAACGTGAGCCGCCGAGGTGCGCCGGCTGCGTTGGCGACGATGAGGCCGCTGGCGAGCGACGTGCCGCCCGCCAGGCGAGGGATCCAGGCCTCCCCCTGCGCGGCGTCGCGGCTCGTGGCCACGCGAGAGGGGAGCGGGGCAGCGGGCAGGAAGATCGGATCGTTCAACTCCATCTCCGTCAGTGTCGCCGACGCCGAGAAGCGGATGCCGTCGGAGGAGACGCGGGCCGTGAAGGGTCCGGCGCGGTGGGCGGCCGCCGGGAAGAGGCTCGCCAGAGCTCGGCGGACGAGGGCGCGGGGCGCGAGCTGTAGCGTCGCCGGCGGGCCGATCGGTGCGCCCCGGCTGTCGGCGAGCGCAATGTGGACCCGGCCGCTGGACGAGTCCAGGTTGGCGACCGAGAGGGTGGCCGAGAGCCCGCCGCCGTCGAGGATTCCGGCCACGACCTTGGCGCCGGACGACCAGGCCGGCTGCGGTTCCTCCGGCACCGGCTGCCCGAAGCCTCCGGCGTGACCCGGCGCGTTCGCGTACGAGCGGCTGACGGCGAAGACTCGCGGCGGCTCGCCGCCGGCCGACAGCGGTTGCCGGTAGGAGATGGCGAGCGCCCCCTGCTGATCGGAGACGAAGCCGAAGAGGTCCCCGAGGACGTCCGGCAGAGCCACCGAAGTGCCCGGCGCGACGGTGATTTCCCGCATCGGAGGGTGGGCGCCGCTGCCGCCGGCGGAGAGGAAGGTGAGCTCGACCAGGGTGGCGCTCACGCCGGCGTTGTGCAGCCAGACGTCGCTCTGCAAGGTGACCTCGGTGCCGCGCCGGCCGAGGGCGACGCTCGGCAGGAAAGAGTCGGCGCCGGGGAGGTCGACCGCCGGCCCGCCGACGGTGACGGCGGCCGTGCTCACGGAGGATTGGCCGCTGTCGTCGGTCGCCACGGCGCGCACCTGGTAGGTGCCGGAGCGGGTGAAGATGTGGCTGGCGCAGAAGGTCCCCGCCACGCAGGCGGCAGCGCTCCAACCCGCGCCGTCGGCGCCGAACTCCCACCGCACGTGCTGAGCGCCGGAGCCGGTCTGGATCTCGAAGGCGACGACCTCTCCGGCAATGGCGGGTGCGGTCCAGCGGATCGCCGGGCCGGCCGGCGCTCCGCCCGAGCTCCCGGCAGGACCGGAGGCGCCGGCGGCGGCATAGAGGGTGGCGAGGCCGGCGCGGTCGTCCGCGGCCAGGCGCGCGCCCCTACCGTCGTCGTGGATGTAGGCGCGCATCAAGGCGTCGTTCTTCGCCGGATCCGAACAGGAGCCGCTGTCGGCGTCGCCGCAGGAGTGGCCGAGGCCCAAGGTGTGCCCCAGCTCGTGTGCGAAGAGCTCCGCCGCCGCCTTGCCGGGGTTCGGGCTCTTGGCGAAGAAGCAATCGAGGCCGGCGTTGATCACGATGTCGGCGCCGGTGGTGTGGACGTAGGTCGCGCCGTTCCAGACGTCGCGGCGGCTGTTGTCGAACCAGGGGCCGCCGATCGCCAGGACGCCGCCCGTCGTGCAATCGAAGCGGTCGGCCAAGGGATGGTCGAAGAGGATCGCATTGACGCCGTCGAAGCTGTCCATACCGCCGGTGGCGCCGGTCTCGCCGGCGTAACGGTAGTCGATGGGAGTCTGCGGATCGTCGTTCCAGGCGGCCAAGGCGCGCTGGAACTCTTCGAACCCGCCGCCGGGAACGCCGGGCTGGCCGCCGCTGTCGGCGCGCCAGGACACGCTCCCGCCGCCGTCGAACTCGAACCAGCGCATGGGGGTGCCGTCGTTGGCCAGGTAGGTGAAACGCTGCTGGACCCCCGGGCGGCCGGTGCCGCCGACGACGTAATCCGGCTCGCGCTCGAGGCCGCGGGCGCGGTCCGCGAGCCAGGAGCGGAAGCGCTCGAGGTCGCGCGCGGCCGGCTCTCCCGGCTTGGCGGGGGTGCCCGGCAGCGACACCTCATGGGCCTCGGAGAGATCCCGCACGGCCACTTCGCCCTTTGCGCCGGTCACCAGGTGGAAGGCTCCCAGCATCAGGTGAAGGGCATGATAGGAGCCGTCGGGGTCGGCGGCGAGGAAGAGGAGGACGCGTTCCCCCGGCGTGAACCGCGGAGCACCCCAGATCTTGAGGCTGGCGCGGCCGGCGCGCCCGCCCGGCACGCGGAGGGTCAGCTCGCCGGCCGGCGTCCGCCCGGCTCGGAAGGAGATGACGCGCTCCACCTCGATCTGGTAGTCGGTCGCCGGGCGGTCGCCGGCAGCGACCGCCGCCACCCGCCCTTCGACGATCACGTCCGCTTGGTCGGCGAGATCGCCGTCCTGGACCATGACGAAAGTGGTGGCATGGGCCGAGACGCTCCAAGCGAGGACTGCCGCCAGGCCGATGAGGCGGAAAGGGAGGCTTCCGTGGAGCGTCCTTCGCACGCCCTGGACACGGAGCAAGAACCGGACCACAACCGTCAGCGGAAGCGCTCGCGGAGCCAGCGCGCCGGCGCCGTCGCCGCCCTGCCGATCCGGTAGCTGGGGCTCGCCTCCACGCGGTCGAGGACCTGGCGCAGCTCCGCGGCGGCGCGGCGATGGTCCTCCGCGGCGCGGCGCTGCTCCTCGGCCTGACGCTGCTCCTCGGACAGGAGTCCGGCAAGCTCGCCGGCCCGACGCTGTTCCGCCTCCAGAGCCTCGCCCAACCGACGGCATTCCCGCTCCAGGTTTTCGCGGCGGCGGGCCAGCACCAGCTCTTCGGTCGACTCGAAGGACGACGCGCCGCTCTCCAGGCGGGCGAGCTCGACGTAGATCCCTTCGATCGTCAGGTCGGCCACCGCGAGGTCCGCGGAGCTCTCGGCGGTAGCCAGGCGCTGGCGGTACGCCGGCAGGCCGGCCAGGTTGCGGTCCCGCATCAGCCCCAGGTTGAGGATGGCGAGGCCGCTGCCGCGGACCGCCTCCAGGAAGTCGCCCAGGCGCATCCGGTTGAGCGAGATCTCGCGGTGCAGGTAGTCGGGTAGGTCCAGCTCCCGCAGGGGGTGCTTCTCCCCCAGATCCGAGGCGAGGAGCTTCTCGCGCAGGACGGCGGGCTCCTGCCACAGGTGCTCCCAGGGCTCGACCGGCAGGTGGGAGCCGGAGGAGGAGTAGTAGAGGGGGTTCGTGAAGATGGCGATCCGACCGCTGTCGGGCTCGACCAGCCGGGCGCATACCGCCATCGCCCGCGGGAGCGCGGGCAGGTGCTCGAAGACGTTGTTCGAGAGGATGAGGTCGAAGCGGCGACCCAGCGACTCCGCCTCCTCGATGGCCAAGCGGAGAATGGCGAAGCGGGAGGCCGGATCGAGCCCGAGCCGGGCGACCGCGGCGGCCAGCGCGACGGGGCTCTGCGGCAGCACGTCGAGCCCCGTGACTTCCCGCGCTCCGTGGCGCAGGCACCACAGCATCTCGGTGCCGGCGCCGGCGCCGACCACCAGCACCGACCTGCCGGCGGGCTCCGCCAGCAGGCTCAGGTAGTGATCGCAGTGGGCCTGGGCGGCGAGGATGAATTCCAGGCGATCTTCGTCGCGGTCGGCGCGGATGGGAGCCTCTGCGGAGAGCTCCGCCATGGCCTCAGGCGGCGGTGCCGCGGACCGGGACGACCGCCGGCTGCGCCGCGGGCGAGACCCCCATGTAGATCGTCCCCACGAAGGGCCCTGCCATGAACCTGGCGGGATCGATCTGACTCTGCAGGCAGACCCCCGCGACGCCGTCGGTCAAGAGCAGGCGCGCCGACTCCGCCAGGGAGGCCGCGGTGGTCGCCTGGATGGCCTTGAGCGTCCGCGCGCCGACGCGCACCGGCCGGATGACGAACGAGCTCTCCAGCCGCTGCAGGACGCCCTCGGCGGAGCGGCCTTCGACGGCCGAGTAGATCACCACCAGGTCGTCCTCCACGAAAGGAACGGAGGCCTCCATTTCGTGCTGCAGGTACTCGGCGCGATCGCTGCCCGCGGGCGCCCGCGCGAGCAGCCCGGCGACCCACGCGTAGTGCCCCGGATAGCGCAGGGTCTTGTAGTCGAGGTCCTTCACCCGCCCCTCCAGCACGGTCGGCAGGTCCGCCGCTCCGCCCGAGGTCAGCGCCTCCTCGTAGAGGACGCCGTCGATGACGATGGGGGCGACGTCGGAGAGCGAAGGCCGGGTGGTGCGGCGAAAGTCCCTGAGGACGGTCGCCGGCTCGATGTATTCGGTCGCCACGCCGATCGAGCTCCAGGTGAAACCGTAGTAATGCGGCGGGTGCGCCGTGGTGGTCAGGGCCCCCACCCGGAGCGACAGGCTGTCGGCTCGCTGGACCCCGTTCTCGCGGCAGAAGCGCTGGAAGAGACCGTGACCCAAGACATCGACGAAACCGGGCGCGAGCCCGGTCTGCAGGAGGAAGCCTTCCTGGGCGCCCTGGGCGATCTCCATCACCTCGGAGGATTCCCGCACGTGCTCGGTCAGGTTGGCGTAGTGGAGCCGGTGCTCGCGCGCCAGCCGTGCCATCCGCGGCGCCTCCTTGCCGGGCAGGCAGTCGAGCAGGATGTCCGCTTCGCCGAGCAGGCTCTCGAAGGCCGGGCTCGATCCTTGAGGGGGCAGGAAGAAGGATTCCACGGCGCCCGCGCGGGAGGACCCTTCGCGGATCCAGGCCGCGGCGGCCCGTGCCCTCGCCTCGCGGGAGTCGCCGACGAAGAGGTCGACGTCGATGTCGCCGAGCTCGCGGAGGAGGAGGCCGACGGCGCTTCCCATACCGCCCGCGCCGGCGATGACGATCTTGTGCCTGTCGCTCATCGTGTGCGGTTGTCCTGGAGGGGGATAAAAGAGGCGGAAAGCTGCCGCCCGGTCGCCGAAGCGAGCCGATGCTAGCACCACCCCTTTCGGGCGGTCAACGAATGCTAGCGCCCGGCAGAGGTCCGGGCGCTACGGCTGCGAAGACGTAGCGCCCCCCCCTGTGGCCCCTGTGGGGGGCGCGCTCTTCAGAGGAGGTCTACCGCGAGGAGGTCGACGGGCGGCGGCGGATCGGTTGGCCGGCGGTGGCGGTGCGGTTGCGACCGGTCTCCTTGGCGACGTACATGGCGGCGTCGGCGAGGCGCAGGAGCGTGCTCTTGCGCTCTTCCAGCGAGAGCTCGTCGGTGATGTGCTGTTGCAACGTCGCGACGCCGATCGAGCAGGTCACGCCCTTGAGGTGCAGGGGCTCCAGCTGGATCTCGCCGGGCGCCGAGCAGAAGGTGCTGGCCAGCACCTCGGCGCGGATCTCCTCGGCCAGATCGACGGCACCGTCGATGCCCATGCCCGGCACCACGAGGACGAACTCGTCGCCGCCGTAGCGGGCCGGGATGCCTTCGGACTCGGCGAGCTTCCGGCGCAAGGTGTGCCCCACCTCGCGAAGCACCTGGCTGCCGGCCAGGTGTCCATGCGTGTCGTTGACCCGCTTGAAGAAGTCGAGGTCGAGGAAGAGCACCGCCAGGTCGATCTCCTCCTGCTGGCAGCGGCGGATGGTCTCCGCGAGGGCGATGTGGAGGTAGCGGTCGTTGAAGAGGCCGGTCAGGTTGTCGCGCTTGGCGATCTCCTGCGCCTGGCGGCCGTCGAGCACGTTCTGGATGGAGATGGAGATGTAGCCGGCGAAGATCTCCAGCAGGTTGCAGTCCTGCTCGCTGTAGGAGGATGCGTTCTTGCGGTTGATCAGCTCGAGCACGCCGCAGACCTCCTGCTCGATGCGGATGGGGATGGCGACCAGCGACTCGGTGCGGTAGCGGGTCTGGTCGTCGACGCCGGGGTAGAAGAAGCGGTCCTCCCGCGCGTCCGGGGTGGCGTACGTCTGCCCCGTCAGGTAGACGCGGCCGGCGATGCCGTGGTCGGCGGGGATGCTATGGCCCAGGAGCCCGGCGGCTTTCTCGCCGAAGGCGGCGATGAAGGTGAGGCTGTTCTGCCGCCGGTTGTCCTTCTTCTCGGAGGGGTTGTCGAGGAGGATGGATCCCGCCGCCGAAGGGACGAAGCCGTTCGCCCGGCGCAAGACCTCGACCAGGTTCTCGGCCAGACTGAGCTCCAAGGGGAAGAGGGGGGCCGCCCGCCGCCTTTCGAGGAAGCGTTCGAGCTGGACGTGATCGAGGCAGTGACAGGCGGTCGACACGCCCAGCCCTCCGTCGACCTCCACCGTCCGCCGCTGGCGGTCGCGGATCACCGACAGGATGTCGCTCATGCCGCGATCCCTCCGCGCGCTCGGCTGCGCTGAGGGAGAATGCTTGCGGTCACCGACACCATGGACCCCGGCTTATGGATTGACGGCTCGACAATAGCAGAAGTTCCTGCAAGGCGAAAAGCGATCGGATCTCAGCGGAGCAGGCGCAGCAGCCGCCGGCTGCGGGAGAGGGCTTCGTCCTTGAGGGGAGCCGTGGCCGACAGCTGGGGCGCGTAGCGCAGGTAGTGCAGGTCGTCGGCGAGGAGGCCGAGCTCCCGGGTGACCTGCGGATTCGCACCGCGCTCGGCGAGGAGGTCCCCCCAGCGCGGCGGCGGCGTGCCGGCCGGGACCTCCCAGCGCTCGGCCAGGAAGTCGCGCCAGGCTTCCTCGATCTGCGCGGCGGCAGGTCGGGGGCGAGGCTCCTGCTCGGCCGCCAGAAGCCGATCCTCCGCGCGCAGCCGGGCCGGGCCGGCGCCGTGGGCGGGAGCCGCTCCGCGCTGGCGCCGGCGAGCCAGCGTCAAGGCGAGCGCCATCCCCAGGGAGGCGGCGAGCAGCCAGGGCAGGTAGATCGGCCAGCGGCGCTGCCCACTCGGCTCGGCGCCGCGAACCGCCAGCGCTCCCTTCGGGCTGGGCCGTGGGGGAGCGGCGGCCACGAGCGCCGGCCGCGCCGCCAGCTCCAT